>CAIOHI010000204.1 GCA_903858075.1 uncultured Actinomycetes bacterium | reverse complement strand
TCGTTCTCCACGGTGGATGCGATCAGCAACAAGAATGCGCCCGCGACGCCAGGTTTGCATCTGAACCATGAGAATCACTCCGACTGCAAGTGCAAACCAGCCACCATGAGGGATCTTGATGATGTTGGCACCAAGGAATCCGAGTTCGATAATGAGTAGTGGAATACAAATGGCGAATGCACGGAATCGACTCCAATTCCATCGGTCAGTAAGCACCTTGAAAAAGATAAGTGTGGTGATGACCATTGTCATGGTGACGGCGATTCCATATGCAGCAGCCAAATTGCTGGACGTGCGGAACCCGAGCACAAGTCCGATGCATGCAATCATCAGACCCCAGTTAACGAGAGGAACATAAATCTGACCTGAATGGCTTTGAGACGTGTGGCGTATTTGTATTCGAGGCAGGTAATCGAGTTTGACCGCTTGAGCAGTGAGAGAGAAAACTCCTGATATCAAGGCTTGCGATGCAATGACAGTTGCGCATGTTGCAAGCAAGACAATGGGGATTAGAAGTGGCTCTGGAGCCATTCGGAAAAAGACACTTTCAACGGCTTCTGGGTTCGCCAAGAGAAAAGCTCCTTGACCCCAATAGTTGAGCAGCAATGACGGCAACACCATGGCGTACCAACCAAGTGTGATTGGACGACGACCAAAGTGGCCCATGTCGGCATACAAAGCTTCGCCACCGGTTACGACCAAAAAGATAGAACCAAGCGACAAGAATGCTTTCCCAGATTCGTGTGTGAAATAACGAAACGCATACATGGGGTTCACTGAGCTGATGATTCCTGGCTCAGGAATGATCTTTGACAGACCCAGAATCGCCAATGTGGCAAACCACACCATCATGATTGGCCCGAACACTTTTCCTACGGCTCCGGTGCCTCGGCTTTGCACCATAAACAACGCAAGTAAAATTACGACGGCAATAGGAAGGACCCAGGAAGCAAAAGCAGGAGAAACTTCTTCGAGGCCTTCCACCGCACTCAATACTGAAATTGCAGGTGTAATGATTCCGTCTCCATAGAGAAGTGCAGTACCAAATACTCCGAGAGAAACGAGCAGGCCTGCTTTGGTGGCATTAGGGCCACGCTTCGGCATCACGAGGGCAGTCAATGCCAAGATGCCGCCTTCGCCTTTGTTGTCGGCGCGCATGACAAGCAAGAGATACTTCACCGAAATAATGATGACGAGCGCCCAAAATGCCAAGGAACAAATCCCGTAGACGTTGATGGTGTCGACTGTCATCTCGTGGGACTTCTCAGTGAACGCTTCTTTAAATGAGTACAGAGGGCTGGTACCGATGTCGCCATAGACGATGCCGAGTGCTCCAAGGGCTAGTGCAGCGGTTCCGGCTTTGGTGTGGCTGTGCTCACCGTGAGGCTCATGGCTGTGTGGCTGGTTGGCCGGCTGTTGTGATGCCGCCTCGGCATTGCGTCTAGCGCGCTTGACCGAATCTACGCCGGCGGTTTTGTCTGATCCCACAGGAAGGCAACACTACTGCTCGCTCGGCCAAACTCCTATAAACATGGCCATAGGAATGGCAAAAGGCCTATCGAGACGAAGTGGGGTACGGCAACCAGGTTGCCGCTTCAAAGTCGTAGAGCTTGCAGGCCTTAGTGGCTTGCAGGTACGCCTTCAGCGAATACTTCGAATAACGCACGGTGTCGGGGAAAGCCTCGGCAATTGCTGCAGCTGCTTGAGGCAACTTATGAAACGGAATGCGGGCATCAACGTGGTGAGGCACATGCACAAAAATGTTGTGGAACCAGAGATAGTTAATGAGGCGCGGAGTGTGGAGAACGGTGGTTGATTCCATCTGTCCGTTGAACTGAGTCCACTCTTTACGAGTC
>CAIOHI010000203.1 GCA_903858075.1 uncultured Actinomycetes bacterium | reverse complement strand
CGGGGTATGTCAAAAACACTCCAACACCCATGCCGAAGAGCAAGGTGCCATAAGAAACCAGAACGTTCATGGTCATTGCTCCGAGTTCAAAACCCTCTAAGCGACGTTGCCACAACAAGCCACACGTATGGCAGCGATCTTCGCGCTTGAACCATCCGTTGAAAAACGCGCCCTTGCCGCCACACCATGCACAACGGCGAAAGAGCCCTCTGAGCAACATGTGAATGAGACCTGGCCGTACACGTACTGCAGTTGTATTCACAAAGAAATTCTACACGTCACTTTGTGAGTTCGCTGACGAACTCTTGGAATACATCGGCGTAATGCATTACTTCAGTGTCGGTATGCATTACTGAGATGAGCCATTGTTCGTCGAGGCCTGGTGGCAAAAGAACACCACGGTTAATGCCGTGTATCCATTGCGCAAAGGCGAGATCAAAATCGGTTTCTTTGTAATCGCGATAGTTGTGCACTGGATTCACTGACCACGTGATACAGCCCTTTGCACCAAACTGAACTGTGTGCGCCGGCAACGATGCGCTCACAATGATGTCGTTGCATGCGCTCAACAATTGCTGATTGAGTTCTGCTGTACCCAGAGTTACTGCAGGTGTGCAAACGTCTTTCAAGACTGCACGAGCTGCTGCCATAACAAGCGGATTGCCGTTATACGTGCCTAAATGCATCACTTTTCCTGTGGTGATGACATCCATGTATTCAGCCCTGCCGCCAAATGCACCGACGGGAAAACCGCCACCAATACTTTTTGCGAGTGCAATGAGGTCGGGCTGCACACCTAAAACACCAGTTGCTCCACCCCAGCCTGCAGTGATTCCGGTTTTCACTTCGTCAAAAATAAGCAACGTTCCGTGACGTTGAGTAATTTCACGAACAGCTTCGAGATAGCCGGGCAGTGGTTTACAGATGCCAATGTTTTCCATGACGGGCTCAACAATGAAACATGCAACGTCGTTGTTCGATAACGCACGCTCTAGTGCTTCAGCATCGTTGTATGGAACCACGATGGTGTCGCCAAGAACTGCTGCGGTAATACCAGCAGTTGCGGGAACAGTATTTGGGGCATCTGCAGGACCAGCTAAATGCAGCGGAGGCTTCATTGACACCATCACTTCATCATGATGACCGTGATAGCCGCCTTCAACTTTTACAATTTTGTCGCGACCCGTGACACCACGTGCAACGCGAATGGCATCCATTGTTGCTTCAGTACCAGAGTTGGTGAATCGCCACATGGGGAACCCAAAACGTTCAACGAGCAACTCGGCAACTTCAGCGTTTACCTCGCTCGGGCTGACGTACAAAGTTCCGTCGACTAATTGTGCTTCCACAGCCGCGCGTACAACGGGGTTGGCATGCCCAGAGAACAGTGCGCCAAAGCCCATAGAGAAATCGATGTAGCGATGGCCGTCGACATCTTCCATGTGTGCGCCACGAGCACTGCGCACCACGATGGGATGCGGGTCGTAATTTTGGAAACTGGAAGCCACACCCATTGGCATGACGCGACGTGCACGTTGCGATGCAAGTTGCGAGCCCGCGGTGCGGTCGCTGTAACGCAGCAACTCACGGGCGGTGATGACCTTGGCCCGAGCGATGAGTTGCTCGTGCGGGGTGGCTGAACGGGTAGAGCGTGCGGTAGATGTACCTGACAACGAGGAATGCGTTGTTTTCATGTGGGTCTCCGATGGATTCCGAAGTCCTCACTGTATCACGCTGCGGTATGCGTTGTCACGCACCCCCTGAGGTGCGGATTACCCCGTAAATTCGCCCATCCATCAACGAGCAGTCTTGCCCTTTTTGGCTTTCCCACCTGCTGAGTTGGCACTTCTAGCGCTTTGTGGCACACTCATAAGCCTTGGTGGGCGTAGCTCAGTTGGTTAGAGCGTCGGTTTGTGGTACCGAAGGTCGGGGGTTCGAGACCCCTCGTCCACCCCAAGTGGGTGGGTTTGT
>CAIOHI010000202.1 GCA_903858075.1 uncultured Actinomycetes bacterium | reverse complement strand
CGACACAATGTCATCACCGTTGTGTGGATTGCCATTGCAATGCTGTGGAAAGAAGACATTGCATTGGCCGTCATGGGGCTTGGCATTTTGCTGATGTTTCGCAAGCGCTTTCGTTTTGGCGCAATTCTCTTTGGAAGCGCTGCTCTCTATTTTCTCATCATTGCAGTGTGGTTTGTGCCGCACCTTGCTGGTGACTTCAGTGCATATGGCGCCCTGTACGGCAACTTAGGAACTACGCCGACAGAAGTGGTGAAAACTTCACTACGTCATCCATCGCTGTTTGTCGACCGTCTCTATCAAAATAATGCCATTGCCTATGCAGGGCGTATTACATCGCCACTTGCATTCCTCTCGTTACTGGCACCGCTCACTTTGCTCATGGGTCTCCCGCAGTACTTCATCAACATTCTCACCACTGCCGACTTCACCTGGGCAATGATGTATCACTACCAAGCAGTTCCCAATGTGGCCGCCATTGCTGCAGCTATTGAAGGCGCTGCATTTCTGCAAAGGCGTTCGAGATCATTGGGTCGCCTTGGCGTACTTGGCGTTGTGGTGTGTGCCTACATCGCTGCGAACTCTTGGGGGCTTCTCCCCTTCGGAGCAAAGTACAACACGGGTTATTGGCCACATGGCACTCGCGACAACAGTGGCTGGGAAGCCGCCCTCGACAGGGTGGGGCCGAATGATGTGGTCTCGGCGCACTACGCCTTTGTGCCACACGCATCGCAGCGAGAAATTATTTACACATTCCCCAACCCGTGGATTAAAACAAACTTCCTCAACGACGACTCAAAGTTTGTGAGCCCGAGGAAAGTGAAGTGGCTCGTTGTCAAAGACGGAACACTGGGGCAAGAACCACAAGATTTACTCAATAAGCTGGTTGCACGTGGAGAATATGGTGATGCGCAAACCGTTGCCGGCATTACTTCCTACAAGCGTCTCATACCTTAAATTTGAGCATCTATATTTTGCGCGAGTGACCTTCCCAGTACGGAGCACGCAATGGTTTCTTCTGAATTTTTCCAGTGCCCGTACGCGGTATATGTGCAATAAAATCAACAGAGCGCGGAGCCTTATAACCAGCAAGCATTTCCCGACAACGTGCAATAATTGCTGCAGCAAGTTCAGGTGATTCTGCAACACCTTCTTGCACTTGAACTAATGCTTTCACACTCTCGCCAAAATCTTCATCAGGCACGCCTATCACGGCAACATCCTCAACACCTGGGTGCACAGCAATAACACCTTCAATTTCGGCTGGGTAAATATTGACCCCACCGCTAATGATCATGTCAATCTTGCGGTCAGACAACCAGAGATACCCATCGGCGTCGATGTAACCCACGTCGCCAGTGGTGAACACGCCAGGCTCTAAGTGAGCATCTTTCGTCTTACCTTCATCGTTGTGATACGAAAAATCGGTTCCCATCTTGTTGCGGAAGTACAAGGTGCCTTCGCTCCCTTGTTCAACACGCTCGTTGGCATCGTTCAATACAAGTACTTCAACGTTGTCGAGTGGCTTACCAACGCTGCCCCCTTTTTCTAGCCACTCTTGCGAGCTCACTGTTGAAATG
>CAIOHI010000201.1 GCA_903858075.1 uncultured Actinomycetes bacterium | reverse complement strand
CTTCGCACAGCAACCGTGGTGTGAGGCTTCTGGCTTGAACGCGCAGGAATATATACCTGCTCGGCATCGAGCAACGGGAGCGCCAAGTTCACTGCTGCGGTGTCGGCATTTGGGGTTACACCGCCGGCCGCATTGACTGCGTCGATGACTCGTGCATTGAGTTTCAAGCGATACACACCTGGTTTCATTACCGAGCCCGCAACATGAACAATGACTTCACGCACACCGACAAGCGTCGTACTTGGTATTGCACCGACAACGGACGATGAAGAAGAGTCACTTGCACTAGCGATACTCACCAGTGGCAATGAGTTTTCTAATGGTGGCGCAGGTGCTCGCAGCAACCACCATGCACCCACACACACCACTGCAACAGACCCTGCAGTGGCAAATGCTCGTGCCGGGCCATACCACTTAATGAAGTGAGAACATTTTTCTTCGAGACGTTTGAGGTATTTCATACCTCCGTGTGTGCATTACCCGCCAAAGCGTGGCAACTACTTAGAAAAGTGCAGCAGTGAGTTGTTTGCGGTATTTCGCAGTGCGTGGGTCGTCGGGGCCCATTGTTTCCAAAATGTCTACATATTTTTGACGCGCTACTTCGTCGGCCTTCACCGTTGCAAGTAGTTCAACAAGTTGAGTGTCGAAATCGTCTACAGGGTCGAGCGCCAAACGAGCAGATGCGGCAACTTTGCGCACGTCATCGTTTTCAGGAACACGCGTCAACAACTGCAAGGCCTCGGTGGCGCGCTCGGTGCGCACCATGATGCGTGCCATCGCAACAACTGCTTCACTGTTTCCTGGCTCAATTGACAAAGCAACGCGCAGGCTTTCTTCGTCGCCCGCATCGAGGAGTCCGCGCATCATTTGACTCTCTGGCGAAGGCAAGAGCACATCGATAAATTTCTGCACCACCTCTTCTGGTTGCGCACCCATGAAACCGTCGAAAACTTTGCCGTCTTTCAACGCATACAGAGCTGGCACCGACTGCAATTGAAAAGCCTGGGCAATTTGCGGGCTTTCGTCTACATTGACGCGCACCAAATGCACTTGGCCTTGTGTGGCAGCAACCACTTTTTCCACCATGGCGCTAAAGGGCGGGCATGCTGGAGACCGTGGAGACCAGAGATCGACCACGACAGGGATGGAGGCCGAGCGCTCGAGCACTTCGGCTTGAAATGTGGCCTCGGTGACTTCAATTGCCATATATATGACGCTATCGGCATCCGCATACGTCGCATCACGCCTCGAGTGACTAGTTTTCATATCGCATGACTAATGAATTGCCCACCGGGCTCACCCCTGAAATTGTCGCTTGGTTTGCCGCAAATATTGATGGCGCCATCGCTCCCTTTCATTTCGAGATGATTGCGGGAGGACACTCGAACCTCACCTTTGGCGTGACCGATGCAAACGGCAAGCGTTACGTATTACGTCGACCACCTCTTGGCCACATGCTTGCGAGCGCTCACGACATGGGCCGCGAGTACAAAATTATTGCTGCGCTCAGCAAGAGCAACGTTCCCGTTGCTCCAGCACTCGGGTTTTGCACCGACACGGCCGTAGCAGAAGCACCGTTTTATGTCATGGATTTTGTCGAAGGCCATATTGTTCGCGACCCCGAGACCGCGGCGAAAGTATTTACCGTTGACGCACGTCGCCGTGCCAGTGAGTCGCTCGTCGACACCATGGCATCTATTCATGCCGCCAACCTTGTTGATGTTGGTCTCAACGACCTCGGCAAGCACGAGGGTTATATTGAGCGCCAACTGAAGCGCTGGTACGGACAATGGAATGCACAAAAAACCCGTGATCTTCCTGCAGTCGACCGTGTGCACGACGAGTTGCTGAAGCGCATTCCCCAGCAGGGTGCAGCCACTTTGGTGCATGGCGATTATCGACTCGACAACTGCATGATGAGTAGCAGCGGAGATGTTGTAGCAGTGCTCGACTGGGAAATTTGCACGCTTGGCGACCCACTTGCCGACCTCGGTTTGCTCATGGTGTATTGGACCGGCCCCGAAGATGACCCAAGTGCATGGGCGGGTCAATCGACCACCATTGAAGGCTTCTATAACCGTTCAGACCTTGCAACTCGTTACGCACAAGTTTCTGGCAGAGACGTTTCACATATTGACTTTTACGTGGCCTTTGCTTTCTGGAAACTTGCCTGCATTTTGGAAGGTGTCTATGCCCGCTACTTAGGTGGCGCATTAGGTGAGCGCAGCGCTGAAGAACTTGAGCCGTTTAACCAGCAAGTGCTTGCTGCAGCTGCAAATGCAGAATTGATTTTGGACAACTTGAAGTGAGGCCACCTCTACGCATCGATGGTGAACTGCCAACACTGAACGAACCTGTTCTGATTGTCATGCTCACTGGCTGGATCGACGCTTCCGCAGCAGCGTATGGAGCAATGGAGGCCATTAAAAAAGGCACCGATGCAAAACGCATTGTCACCTTTGACCCCGACAGTTTCATTGACTACCGCGTGCGACGCCCCATGATGGAACTACGAGATGGGAAGAACAACAAACTCGTGTGGTCGGCTCCTGAAATGTACGCAGGCAAAGACGACAACGACCGAGATGTGCTCATTTTGTGCGGACCCGAGCCCGATTCTGCATGGCTGTATTTTGCCGATGTGGTAGGCGACCTATGCCTCAAACTTGGCGTTGTAAAAATGTTTGGCATTGGTGCGTACCCATTTGCCGCACCTCATACAAGGCCTCCGCAGTTGTCGTGCACCTCCCCATCGGAAGTTGCACTTGCCGAGGTTCCCTTCATTAAAAGTTCCGCCGATGTTCCTGCCGGTATGGAATCGGTACTGGAACACGCCATGCAAGAACGTGGTATTCAAGCGCTCGGCTTATGGGGTCAGGTACCGCACTACGTTGCAGCCATGCCATACCCCGCTGCATCTGCTGCTCTTGTAGGTGCTGTACAAATGGTTGCCGGGCTTTCCATTGATGTTGCCGACCTGCGTGCTGAAGCGGTGCTGCAACGCGGGCGCATTGACAAATTGGTGTCGGGCAATGCAGAACACTTGCAAATGGTGGAGCAACTTGAGACTGCTTTTGACGAAGCGGTTTCTGCAGGAAACATTATTGCCGACTCACATTCACCAGCATCGGGCGACGCCATTGCCGATGAAATTGAATCTTTCCTGAAGGAACAAAACGATCTCGGAAATTAACGCATCACACATTGGGGGAACAATGACTACGAACAACGACATTTCACAGCTGCTCTCACTTGAAGGAAAGCATGCCGTCGTAACGGGCTCTGCAACAGGAATTGGTGAAGGCATCGCAGAAATCTTTGCCGCCGCTGGTGCAACGGTCACGGTTGCCGACCGCGATGGTGTTGGGGCACAACGTGTTGCTTCAGCAATTGGTGGCCGCGCCGTACAAGTTGACCTCACCAACGAAAAAGAAGTTCTCGACCTTATTAATGGCATGGCGCAAGTAGACATTGTGGTGAACAACGCAGGCAGCTACTTCGATGTGGGGCCGATTCTTGACCAAAGTATTGAAAGTTGGCGCCGTGCAATGGATAACAACCTCACCACTTGTTACTTGGTGAGTAGAGCTGCTGCCCGACGCATGATTGATGCTGGCAACGGCGGCTCTATTGTCAACATTTCTTCTGTCGACGGGCTACTTCCATGCATGGGAACCGGGTACGACACCGCCAAGGCTGCTGTTATTCAGTTCTCTCGTTCGCTTGCAGTAGACCTTGCACCGCACAATATTCGCGTGAACAACATTGCTCCTGGCCACATCATGGTGGAAACATTGCGGAAAATGAAAGATGGCGAAATTCCTGCTCTGTGGCCACAAAAGCATGAAAAGACTGGCCTCATGAACGACCTCACCAAGGCTCGTTCGGCAAATATTCCCCTCGGCCATTCAGGCGTGCCCAGCGATATTGGTAATGCAGCTCTTTTCCTTGCCAGCGATGCCGCCACCTACATCACCGGCGTTACCTTGCCTGTCGATGGCGGTTGGCTACTCGTCTGATTTCACGGTCGTCTATAGTTTTCTCAGTCACAACGTGAATGGGGAAACATGAAAGTAGATGGCGGAATAGCACTCGACCTCCACCAATCGGTGCAGTCAGCAAAAGATGCAGAAGCAGCTGGTTATTCCGGTGCGTGGACGGCAGAAACCAACCACGACCCGTTCTTCCCACTTCTTCTTGCTGCAGAGCACACCTCGCAAATAGAACTGGGCACCTCTATTGCCGTCGCATTTGCGCGCAACCCAATGACCCTTGCCAACATTGGTTGGGACCTTCAGTCATATTCT
>CAIOHI010000200.1 GCA_903858075.1 uncultured Actinomycetes bacterium | reverse complement strand
AGGTGATCGCAATGCACTGTTGATGGCACCAATGTTTCAGGAAGACCAGCGGTCATGAATTGCAAGAGTGCCATTTGGGCTGTTGCGTCTTGCATGGCCACACGGTCGGGGCGGAAGTCGGCATAGCTGCGGCCGCGCTCCATCTCTTGGTTTGCAGGGTCGGCGAGGTGGTTAATGAGAATTTTCTCGGTGAGCGACAGTGGGCGACCAAGGCGTTTGCGGCCAAGGGCTGCGCGTTCCACAAGGGTGCCATAGACGGCATTCACGAGTGAGATGGGGGTTCCTGCTGACACGGCCATGGGGGCTCTTTTCTCTCGAGCAAGCCGGGTTGCCCGCGGAACTTGCAAATGTGTGCTGTGTAGACAACTCTAATACAAGTGAGGACCATTCGCTATCAGCAGATTGCCGAGAACCTGCGGGAACGCCTTGTCGCTGGCAATTTCGTCGCAGGGCGGATGTTGCCAAGCGAGTCAGAGTTGTCAGCCGAGTTTTCTGCAAGTCGCGTCACGGTACGACGCGCTCTTGAAGTGTTGCGCGATGAAGGTCTCGTCAGCGCACGACAAGGTTTCGGGTGGTTCGTTCCGGGTGACACCGTTCGTCAACCGCTCGGCAAATTGGCAACCATTGAGGAACAGATGCGTGCAAGTGGTGTGACTTCACAACGGCGCATTGTTGAGTTCAGTTTTGAATTGGCGCCGAAAAAAATTGCAGATGTTTTGGGAACAACTCAGGTACTGCGCGTGTTGCGCGTGAACCTCGCCGATGGTGAACCATTTGCCATCGTGACGGTGTGGTGTTCAGCAGAAGTAGGTCAGCATTTGTCGCGTCGCGATGTAGAGCAGTCGCCGTTTTACGAACTGCTCGATGTTCCACTGAGTGGAGCAACACAAACCATTGGTGCAGATGCTGCAACGCCAGATGATGCAACGATGTTGCACATACCTGTTGGTTCTCCAGTGTTGCGTTGTGAGCGGGTTACGTCAGACACCACTGGTCGCCCAGTATTGGTATCGCATCACGTATTTCCCGCTCACCGCACAGAGTTTGTTGTTGACTTGCCGTACACCGAGCCCTCTATTGCTCCCAGTGGTTTACGGCTCGTTGACTAGTTAAGAGTTACCACTTATCCCAATGCAAAATGCCATCTAGTGGCAAACGCTTCGCAACTTTGAAGTCGGTTCCAACGGTGTAAGCAATGGGGAAGAGTCCGGCCTGGGTTACTTTGTCGAAAGGAATGCCGAGCACTTCAGCGGCACGCTTTTCGCCTTCACCGATGAGGTGAATGGTGGTCCAAGCAGAGCCAATGCCGCGCTCACGAGCAGCAAGCATGAATGACCACACTGCTGGGAGAAGTGAACCCCAGGCCGATGCGCCTTGCATTACAGATGCGTTGTCGAGGCGACCGGTGATGCAAGGAACGAGCATGAGTGGTACGCGGTGAAAGTTCTCGGTGAGGTACGTTGCCGATTCGGTGATTTTTTCTTTTTGTGCAGAGCGTGGATCGTCGTCTGCATAGCCGGCGCTCGTTGGGTTTTTTGCGTAAATAGAAAAGTTCTCTTTGTAAATGTCGGCAAGAGCTTTTTTCTTGGCGGCATCTTCAACAACAATCCACTGCCAGCCCTGGCTGTTCGAGCCAGTAGGGGCCTGAAGGGCAATTTGGAGGCACTCTTCGACAACTGAACGAGCTACAGGCTTGTCAAAATCGAGGCGCTTGCGCACGCTGCGGGTGGTGGTCAGTACTTCGTCGGCGGTGAGGTTCAATTTCATCTCTTCAGTGTGTCATGTGGGGCACGGGAGTGCGAGACTGAAAACATGAGCAGCGAAAAAAGAGTCACTATTTCTGTTGTTGGCGGCATTGCCGACGTGCGCCTGAATCGTCCCGATAAGCGAAATGCCCTCGATGGTGCAATGTTTGCGGGTCTAGTTGAAGCCGGCGATGAGTTAAAGGCACGCAAAGATGTGCGCGTTGTGGTGTTGTCAGGTGAAGGTTCTTCGTTTTGCGCAGGGCTCGACTTCGGCTCTTTTCAGCAAATGGCTGGTGGGGCAAGTGAAGGCAATCGTGAACCTCGTGCTTCAGATATGCAAGACGGTCGCATCACGCATCTTGGGCAACAGGCCGCATGGGCATGGCAAGAGATTCCGGTTCCTGTCATTGCAGCGGTGCATGGGCATGCGCTGGGTGGCGGCATTCAAGTTGCTCTTGGCGCCGACATTCGTATTGTGCACCCCGACACGCAAATGTCGGTACGCGAAGTGCATTGGGGTCTTGTTCCCGACATGACAGGAACCTTGGTGCTCAGCCGTTTGGCCCGCCCCGACGTAGTGAAAGAGCTTGTATTCACCGCTCGCGTCTTTACGGGCAAAGAGGCCTTCGACCTCGGTTTGGCCACGCGCCTTTCGGCGACGCCATTTGACGATGCCATGGCGATGGCTCAGGAAATTGCCGACCGCAGCCCCGATGCCATTCGCGGCTCGAAAGAATTGCTCAATCGCCTCTTTGCAGCAGGAGCCGCTGAGCAATTTGCCGAGGAGCGCCGGGTCATTGGCTCACTCATTGGCAAGGCCAACCAAGTGGAAGCCGTCACAGCGAACTTCGAAAAGCGGAAAACCGCTTTTATTGACCCCGCCTAGGGCGATAGCATTAAAGCACTGAGCCAGCGTCGTCTCGGTGGAGAATAATCCAGCAGTTCTCGGTGCGAAATGTCGCGATTTGCGTGACACACGGAGCCGAGAATCCTTACAACTCATTGGAGACTGTTCGTGTCGACGCACAACTCACATTTCTATCCTGCTGCACGTGGTCTGTACGACCCTCGTTTTGAGCACGATGCCTGTGGCGTATCTTTCGTTGCGCAAATGAAGGGCATTGCAAGCCACAACATCGTGCGACTCGGCATTGGTGCTTTGTGCAACATGGAACACCGCGGTGCAACTGGTGCAGAAGCCGACACTGGCGATGGCGCGGGCATTCTCATTCAAGTTCCCGATGCATTTTGTCGTGCCGTTGCGGGCGTAGAGCTGCCTGCAGCTGGTGCATACGGCGTGGGCTTGGCGTTCATGCCGCAAGGCGCAAGCGAAGTTGCTCTAGCTGCAACACGTATTGAATCGATCTTTGCAGAATCACAGTTGCGCGTTCTTGCATGGCGCGATGTGCCAGTAAACCCATCGTGCCTTGGCGCAACAGCGCTTGCAGTAATGCCAACCATGCGTCAAATATTTGTGAGCGATGCGCAAGGTGCTAGCGGTATTGAGCTTGATCGCAAGTTGTTCATTGCACGTAAGCGCGTAGAGCACGAACTATCTGAAGAGCTGTCAACATATTTTCCTTCGTTGTCGGCACGTACTTTGGTGTACAAAGGAATGTTCACGACGCCAGAGCTTGGTGAATTCTTTCCCGACTTATCTGACGAACGCATGGAGTCGGCTCTTGCGTTGGTGCACAGTCGTTTTAGTACCAACACGTTTCCTTCGTGGCCACTTGCGCACCCGTACCGCTTCATTGCGCACAACGGTGAAATCAACACGGTGCAAGGCAACCGCAACTGGATGCGCACACGTGAGTCGTTGCTCTCGAGCGATCTTCTTCCCGACCTAGAAAAAGCGTTCCCCATTTGCACTGTTGGCGGATCCGACTCGATGTCGTTCGACGAAACTTTGGAAGTCATTCACCTTGCTGGGCGTTCATTACCGCACGCTGTTCTCATGATGATTCCTGAGGCGTGGCAAAACAACGATCGCATGGATGCGAAAAAGCGTGCTTTCTATGAGTATCACGGCTCGCTCATGGAGCCATGGGATGGCCCGGCAAGCGTTGCCTTCACCGATGGTACGGTCATTGGTGCAGTGCTCGACCGCAACGGTTTGCGTCCGAGCAGGTACTGGGTAACAGACGATGACCTCGTCGTAATGGCAAGTGAGTCGGGTGTGCTCGACATTGCCCCTGAGCGCGTGGTGAAAAAAGGTCGCTTGCAACCTGGGCGCATGTTCCTCATCGACACCGCACAAGGTCGCATTATTGACGACGACGAAGTGAAGTCTGAACTTGCTGCAATGGCCCCTTACGAAGAGTGGGTTGCACAAGGAATGGTGAAACTTGAAGACCTTCCTGAGCGTGAACATGTTGTTTACGGACACGACAGCGTGTTGCGCCGTCAACAAATGTTTGGCTACACACACGAAGAGTTGAAAATTATTGTGGCGCCAATGGCGAAAGGTGGTCTTGAGCCACTTGGCTCAATGGGTACCGATACACCTATTGCCGTGTTGTCGAAGCGACCACGCTTGTTGTTCGACTACTTCCAGCAGTTGTTTGCTCAAGTAACCAACCCGCCACTCGACGCCATTCGTGAAGAAGTGGTTACTGCTGTGAGCCGCACCGTAGGGCCAGAAGCAAACCTTCTCTCTGCAGGGCCAGAAGCATGTCGTCAACTCGCCATGCCTTTCCCCATCATTGACAACGACGACCTGGCACGCATTATTCACATCAATGATGATGGCAACTTGTCGCACCTGAAGTCGGCTGTTATTTCTGGTCTCTTTCGTGTCAGTGGCGGCGGAGAAGCGCTGCGTGAAGCACTCACACGTGTACGCAGTGAAGTAGAAGACGCAATTGACGATGGTGCCCGCATCATTATTTTGTCTGACCGCAACTCAGATGAAATTCATGCGCCTATTCCTTCGCTGCTCATGACGAGCGCCGTGCATCATCATCTCATTCGCCAGAAAAAGCGCACTCTTGTTGGGCTCATCGTGGAAACAGGCGATGCACGAGAAGTGCATCACATGGCGTTGCTCATTGGTTTTGGTGCTGCTGCAATTAACCCGTATCTCGCCTTTGAATCTATTGACGACATGATTTTGAGTGGTGAAGGTATTGGTCTCCATGGTCTTGGCGGCATCGATGCGGGCAAAGCACGCAAGAACTACATCAAGGCGTCGGGCAAAGGTGTCTTGAAGGTGATGTCGAAGATGGGTGTGTCAACGGTTGCGTCGTACACCGGAGCACAAATCTTCGAAGCCATTGGCTTGTCAAGCGAACTGGTTGACGAGTTCTTTACCGGAACCGTTTCCCGTCTGGGTGGCATTGGGCTCAATGAAATAGCAATGGAAGCCGCTGCCCGTCATGGCGCTGCACACCCTTCGCGTCCTGAAGAACGATCGCACCGCAAATTGGAATTAGGTGGCGAGTATCAGTGGCGTCGTGAAGGTGAGTTTCACCTCTTCAACCCCGAGACGGTGTATCGCCTGCAGCACAGCACGCGTTCAGGGCGTTACGACCTGTTTAAGCAGTACACAGCAGCAGTGGACGACCAGTCTCGTAACCTTGCAACATTGCGTGGGCTCTTCCACTTGAAAACGGGCGTGCGCCCTGCAGTGCCCATCAGCGAAGTGGAATCGGTCAGCGACATTGTTTCTCGATTCTCTACAGGCGCAATGAGCTATGGCTCTATTTCTGCTGAAGCGCATGAAACTTTAGCGATTGCTATGAACCGCATTGGCGGCAAGAGCAACACTGGTGAGGGTGGCGAAGACTCAGAGCGCTTTACGCCAATGGCAAACGGCGACTCAAAGCGCTCAGCCATTAAGCAAGTTGCTTCGGGCCGTTTCGGAGTAACGAGTGAATACCTCGTCAACGCCGACGACATTCAAATCAAAATGGCACAAGGCGCAAAGCCTGGTGAAGGTGGTCAGCTTCCTGGTCACAAGGTGTATCCGTGGGTAGCAAAAACACGTTTCAGTACTCCTGGCGTTGGTCTCATTAGCCCGCCTCCTCACCACGACATCTATTCCATTGAAGATCTCAAGCAACTCATTCACGACTTGAAGAACTCCAACCCTGCTGCGCGTGTACACGTGAAGTTGGTTGCCGAAGTTGGTGTAGGAACCGTTGCTGCTGGTGTGAGCAAGGCAAAAGCCGACGTGGTGCTCATTTCGGGTCACGACGGCGGAACTGGCGCATCGCCACTTACATCACTCAAGCACGCAGGCGCTCCGTGGGAACTGGGTCTTGCTGAAGCACAACAAACCTTGATGCTCAATGGTCTGCGCGATCGCATTGTGGTGCAAGCAGATGGCCAGATGAAAACTGGCCGCGACGTAGTAATTGCTGCATTGCTTGGTGCTGAAGAGTTTGGCTTT
>CAIOHI010000199.1 GCA_903858075.1 uncultured Actinomycetes bacterium | reverse complement strand
GTAATCGACCCCCTTACCGTCAATAACTCTTGTGAGACCTTTGACAATTGCATCGCGATCTTCTTTTTTAATGTCAATCTCGCGCTGAACACGACCTTGTGAAAAGTCTTTCTCTACAACCATTTGTGAGACATCTATGTAACCAGAGTCACCATCTGGCGTTCCGGGCACAAGAATTGCTTTCACCACATGCGGAGTAACAACTAACCCGCCGTTGGCAAGAGCAGAATACGCAACGGCCAATTGGAGGGGGGTTGCCGACAAAAGTCCTTGACCAATAGCAAATTGAACATTGTCTCCTACGTAAAAAGCGCGTCCCTCTTCTTTGCTGATTGCTCCATCATCGGCTAACTGCTTTTTCAGCGCCTTACTTGGTAACGCTCCGCCAAATTCATACGGAAGGTCGATACCTGTTGGTGAACCAAAACCAAAGAGGCGAACTTGTTCTTCCAAAATTGGCTTGTATCCGCGTTGCGTCAGAATCTGCTCACCAATTTTATAAAAGAAGGTGTCACTAGAAACCGCTAGTGCATCTTCAACATTGACCGGTCCGTATGTACACGGCGAATTTGTACTTGCACAAAAAGCATTCTTGAAAACACATTTCACGCCCTCATTGCAGCGGCCATTCGGAATCGACTCGAGCTTGTATATACCTTGGTCTTTGTAAACGTAATCGGCTCCCCCCGTTAGTTGCCCTGTGTTGAGCGCGGCAAAAGCTGTAAAGGGTTTAAATGTAGAGCCCAAGTTGTAACGACCACTGACGGCGCGGTTGACCATGATTGCCAAGTCGGGGTCTTTGGTTTGCGGAAAGAGCTGCTGAAACTTGTCGGACGTGATGCCAGAGCCAAACCACCGGTTATCAAAATTCGGGTAACTCGCCATTGCAATTACTTCACCAGTGACGTTGTTCAAGAGAACTGATGACCCCGCAGGGGCTTTGTACAAATTCTCTTCAGGGAATGCCGGGTCTTGAGTTCCATCAGGCAACCTCACTGTTCCCGCATCAACTCGACGGCGGAGTTTCAATTCTGTTTCTAATGCTTGCTCTGCATATTGCTGATACTTCAGGTCTACTGTGAGTTGTATGTCGTTACCCGGCACCGGCTCAATTCGTTCCATTTGTCGCAAAATCTGCCCACGTGCATTAACTTCGTATCGCACATAACCAGGTTTTCCGCGTAAATACGATTCGTATGTTTGCTCGACCCCGTATTGACCAACACGTTCATTTGGTGAATATTTCAGCGCCATGTAATACGGCAACTGACGTTCCAAAATAGCGCCGAGAAAGCCCACCACATGACTAGCCACAGGTGCATACGGGTACTCACGTTTCCAATCTTCTGAAACGTCTACACCTGGGTAGTCTTCCGATCGTTCTTTTAAGAAAAGCGCGGTTTGCTCTGAAACGCCTTCTTTAAGGGGCAGCGGCTGCAGTGCGTCATAGCGTTTGCTCTTGTATCTACGCTCGAGTTCGGCAAAAGGTGTTTGCAATGGCCCCGATATGCGTAAAAATAACTGCGCTCTGTCGCCAGCGTCAACAATAACGGAGCGGTCAATAGTGACCGTCAGAACGCGCTCGTTATCGGCAACGATGCGCCCAGCAGAGTCGAAGATGCGACCACGTTCGGGTAGAAGCTGCACCGTTCTTGTGCGCACTTCTTGAACTCGCTCTTGCAAGCCTTCAGCGTCGACCACTTGCAAAAACCAAGTTCGTGTAGTTACCAAACACAACATTGCAATTGCAAGACTGCCCAAAATACGCAATCTTTTATTGAGCGCTACAACAGCCATCTGTTATTCCGCCCACAACATTTGTTTTTTCGATTTCACCAATGCCCAACGCATCACGAAAACTGCTGGCAATGCGAGAGCTGCGTTAAATAACCCGACCGTGAGAGCCACACCGAGCACACGTGCCTGCAACAAACCATCAACTCCTACAACGAGGCTTGCTGCTGGGTAAATAAGCACTGCTGCAGCACTAGAAATGCCAATACTCAGCATTTTGAACCACCAACGAGGGCTGTAGGCAAAGGTATTGACCCCACCAGCCATATAACCCGCAAAGCCAAATACAAGCGCCGACAAACCAAAAGGCGATGTCAGAACCATGTCGTACATGAACCCGAACATGAACCCTGCAATTGCTCCCGATTCGCTACCTGCCGCAACCCCACTTGCTGCGGAACACAACAGCATCACTTGCATCACCACGCTGAACGGGCGCAAAGTATTGAACAGCGTTGTTTGAAACGAGAGGACAATGAAGCCAACAAGAAACGCTCGCGTTAAAGGCGACTCAATAATTGCAAAAAAACGCTTCATTGCGGAATCTCAGTTGCGGGTTGGTACAAAAGAACACGAACAAAATTCAAACTCTGCAAGTTGGCTGCAAGTTCGACTTCCAGAAGCGGACCACTGGTGCCGGTACGCGTAACGACCCGCGACACTGTTCCCACAACAAGGTCGGCCGGAGCCAAACTTTGTGAACCACCAGCAGTTACTACAGGAACTCCTTCACATAACTCTCCGAGCCGAGATGAAGTTTGTATAAAGCGAATGACTGGCAACCGGTCAATTCCTTGACCTTCCATTGCCCCTGTTTCGCGAGCCAGCAGAACGCCACTCTCCGGAACAGTAATTTGAGTTGCGCCCCCACCACCCGGCACAGGCGGCAGCGTTGTAGCGAACGGTGTGAAACCTTTGATGGTCGTTGTTGTTGCTCGCTGCAAGACGGTGGTCGTTGTACTGGTTGTTGACGTCGTAGATGTAGTTGTAGTTGCCGCAACTGTTGTGAAAGGCGCAGTAGAGCCATCACCCGGCGCCATGGTGTCTGAGGTGGAAGAGCCATCAGCAACAACCGTTGTGGTGGTCTGCGGCACAGCTGTTGTTGTGGTGTTCGGGCGAGTACAAGCGCCCACCTTCACCGACATTGCATATTCAGGGTCGGTGGCAAGCATTACCACCGAACGCTCAAGAGTCACCCCAGTAATTTTGCCGACTAAACCCGCGCCATTAGTAACTGTCATACCCACGCGAATACCACTGGATTTACCACGGTTCAATTCGAACGTTTGCGTGAAGTTTGACGGCGATTGCCCCACTACCTGTGCAGTGACACTGTCGATTCCGGCCAGAGTGGGTAGCCCGTTTAACGCAAGCAATTCTTGTGCTTCGCGAACACTCGCCGTTGCAGCAATAGCTGCGCCTTCTTGCTTTACCAGCAAATCTTTTAAAGCCAAATTCTCTTTACGCATATCGCTGTAGTCGAGTACACCTCGCCACACATTTGACAAGGGCCGAGAAACAACATTCGCAAATCGTTCGACGGGCCTAAACACCACGCCGAATGCATCTTTCACTCCGCCTATTAGGCCACTATTGCTGCCATCAAGGGTGAGCAACAGCACCGAAGTGAGAAGCAGCACCACAATGAGACGCCGCCGGGTAAATGAATACACGGAAAAACTACCTACTAGTCGATTCCTGATTGAGTGAGAAGCCCACGCATTGCATCAATATTTTCGAGGGCCTGACCAGAACCGAAAACAACGGAATACAAAGGGTCAGCAGCAACATTTGCTCGCATTCCTGTTTCATGCGACACCCGTTGCGCAATACCGGCAAGCAGTGCACCTCCACCAGAAAGCATGATTCCATTTTCCATAATGTCTGCAGCAAGTTCTGGTGGAGTCTTATCGAGCGTTGACTTTATTGCATCAATAATTGCTGTGAGTGGCTCGGCCAGAGCTTCGCGAATGTGCTCTGTTGTCAATTCAATACGACGCGGCAAACCCGAGATGGAGTCGCGCCCACCAATATCGGCAGTGAACTCTTCTTCCAATTTCCATGCCGAACCCATTTGAATTTTGATTTCTTCACAGGTGTTTTCGCCAAGGTCAAGGCTGAACTCGCGCTTGACATAAGCACCAATAGCTTCGGTGAGCTCATCACCCGCAACGCGCAAGCTTTGCGACACCACAATTCCACCTAAGGAGATAACGGCTACCTCTGTGGTGCCACCGCCGATATCGACAATCATGTTGCCTGCAGGTTCGTGCACCGCAATGCCCGAGCCAATAGCCGCAGCCATTGGCTCTTCAATAATGTGCACAGGTTTGCGGGCTCCTGCGTACTCAGCGGCATCTTGCACAGCGCGCTGCTCTACCCCTGTAATTCCCGCAGGAACGCAGATGACCATGCGTGGCTTACTCCACTTGCTGGTGTGAATTTGCTGAATGAAATAGCGCAACATTTTTTCGCAAATTTCAAAGTCGGCAATGACCCCGTCTTTTAACGGCCGAACCGATTTAATGTGCCCTGGTGTGCGCCCCAACATGCGTTTGGCCTCATATCCAACTGCAACGGGTCGACCATCACGAGTATCGACAGCCACAATAGATGGCTCGTTAAGAACCACACCTTGCCCACGTACATAAACAAGAGTGTTAGCAGTGCCAAGGTCGATAGCAATATCGCGTCCGATGCCTAGTGGATTGCCACGAGCCATGTGTCGACCTCCCTTTCAAGGAACTCTCTTAATAATGAATTACGTAAGAAATTTGGGAGTACTACAAACCTGGAAAGAAAATTTGAATTTCACGTGCTGCCGAGTCGGCAGAGTCGCTGCCGTGCACAAGGTTCTCGGTAAAGAGGGTTCCGAGGTCACCGCGAATGGTTCCGGGCGCTGCGCTACGTGGGTTCGTTGCACCCATCATGGCGCGCACAATTTCCCATGTGTCTTCTGGACCTTCAAGAACCAAGGCAACAACAGGGTTACGACCCATGAAGGCCACGAGGTCTGCGTAGAAACCCTTACCCACATGCTCTTCATAATGGCGAGCCAAGGTTGCTGCATCGAGGGTACGTAGCTGCATGGCAGCAATTTTTAGGCCCTTGTTTTCAAACCGGGTGAGGATGTTTCCAACAAGACCGCGCTCTACTGCGTCTGGCTTCAAAAGGACAAGTGTTTTGGTGCTCATATCCCCATTCTAGGGATATTTCTAGGGCAAAACCCTCAACACATGGCTTCTGGCAGCACCCACAACGTAAAGGGATCCCGTAATGAGCACGGCATCGTCAGCAGAAGCGTTGAGAAGTGCCCGATTACACGCCTCCCCCACGTCATCAATGGCGACAACATCGTCACATCCCATCTCTTTGGCAATGTCACGAAGTTCTCGCGCTGGCATTCCCCGCGGGCTTGGCGCTGTGCAACACACCACCTGGTCGAACTCATCAACACGCAATGCCGACAACAACTCGTAGGCATCTCTGCTTTGCAGCATTCCCACCACCAAGCGCCGTGACCCCACTGGGTCGAAGTCGCTAAAGAAAACTTCCGCACATACATCGGCGCCTGCGGCGTTATGTGCCCCGTCGATGATGACCAATGGCTGATAGTGCAACACCTCAAATCGACCAGGCATTTCTACCGACGCCAAACCCTCTTCAAGCACATCACGATGAATGGCTTTTGCAAAGAACATTTCTACAGCGGCGATTGCGGCGCTCGCATTGTCACCTTGGTGCCTGCCATGAAGTGGAATGAAAATATCGCTGTACAGCGCATACGGCGTGCGCACGTCGATGAGTCGCCCGCCTAATGCCAAATGATTGTCTTCGCAAACAAAGTGCTCACCACGCCGTGCCGCGTGAGGCGCAGCCTCTAAAAAGAAATCGGCGAGCTCGCTTGTTTCATCTCCAATGACAACATCGGAGCCTTCTTTAATGATGCCCACCTTTTCGCGCGCAATGTCGAACACAGTAGGGCCGGCGTATTCAGTGTGATCGAGAGCAATATTGGTAATAACCGCCACATCGGCATGCACAACATTTGTGGCATCCCAACGACCCAGCATGCCCACTTCTATCACCGCAACGTCAACAGCAACATCGGCAAAATATCGCAGCGCAACTGCTGTAAGAATTTCAAAAAACGATGGGCGCACTCCAGCAAGTACTTCAACTTCTGCAATTGCCGCTATTTGATCGGCAAAATCGGCATCGTCAATGGGCTCACCATCAACCATAATGCGCTCATTAATACGCTCTAAATGTGGGCTCGCAAATGTTCCCACCTTGAGCCCGTGTGCCATCAATAATTTGGTAATTATTTGCGCAGTAGAGCCTTTGCCATTCGTGCCCGTTACGTGCACCACTTTGTAGGCGCTTTGCGGTTCGCCGAGAAGGTCGGAAATCGCGGCAATTTTGGCAAGCGACGGATCTTCCACTCGTCCTGTTCGCTCAAAGCTGGAATGCTCGTCAAGATACGCAAGAGCCTCGATGTAATTCACAATTGACGCAGCCGATCTGACAACAGTTACGACGCAGCGCGACGCTGGCGAGGAGCTTTACTGCTACCGCGCATCACAATGAGCGGCGCTGTTTTTTCAATGACGGAACTTTCGGTGACCACTATTTTTGCAACATCGCCCATGCCAGGAACTTCGTACATCGTATTGAGAAGTACATCTTCCAAAATAGAACGAAGTCCGCGTGCACCAGTGCCGCGAGTGAGCGCCAAATCGGCAATGGCGCGCAATGCTGTGGGCTCAATTTCTAACTCAACGTCTTCAAACCCGAAGAGCTTTGCGTACTGCTTCACCAATGCATTTTTGGGTTCGGTAAGAATACTCATGAGCGCTTCATGGTCGAGGCTGTGAACAGCACCAATCATGGGCAAGCGGCCAATGAATTCTGGAATCATTCCGAACTTCAACAAGTCTTCTGGCAACACTTGCGCAAAGAGTTCGCCTGGGTCGCGCTCAGACTTCGACAACACTGTTGCGTGGAAGCCCATGCCCTTGTGGCCAATGCGAGACTCGATGATGGAATCGAGACCAGCAAATGCACCACCACAAATAAACAGAACGTTCGTAGTGTCAATTTGAATGAACTCTTGATGCGGATGCTTACGTCCACCTTGTGGTGGCACCGACGCAACTGTTCCTTCAAGAATTTTCAACAACGCTTGTTGCACACCTTCGCCCGAAACGTCGCGGGTAATAGATGGGTTCTCGCTTTTCCGCGCCACCTTGTCGATTTCGTCGATGTAGATGATTCCTGTTTCAGCCTTTTTGACATCGAAGTCAGCTGCCTGCAAAAGCTTGAGCAAAATATTTTCTACGTCTTCGCCTACATAACCAGCTTCGGTCAAAGCGGTGGCATCGGCAATAGCGAAAGGAACATTGAGCATGCGCGCCAAAGTTTGAGCCAAGTGCGTTTTACCGCAGCCCGTTGGTCCGAGCATTAAAATGTTGCTCTTTTGTAGTTCTACATCGTCACGACGTGTGGCCGTTGAAGAGATTTGGTGCTGGATGCGTCGATAGTGGTTGAACACGGCAACGGCAAGAACCTTCTTTGCCTGTTCTTGGCCAACTACGTATTCGTCTAGAAAAGCACGGATTTCTCGAGGGGTAGGCAGTTCTTCAAAACGAACATCGCCCGTTTCAGCAAATTCCTCTTCAATAATTTCGTTGCAGAGTTCAATGCACTCGTCGCACACGTATACGCCAGGGCCGGCGATGAGCTTCTTCACTTGTTTTTGCGATTTACCGCAAAACGAGCACTTCAGCAATTCTCCTGAATCACCGAATTTTGCCACGAGGCCCTCCCAATACGTTGGTCAGCGGATCGGCCCAGAACGGTCGGTCAGCTGACGGCTAGATATCACTCCATCGATAATGCCATACGCGAGTGCCTCTTGTGCTTCCATTACGAAGTCACGGTCGGTATCTGCATGAATTCTTTCAATGGGCTGACCCGTGTGTCCGGCCAATATTTCTTCCAAAATGTCGCGCATCCTCATAATTTCACGGGCTGCGATCTCGAGATCGGTGACCTGCGAGTAGCCAACCTGTGCATATGGCTGATGCAAAAGAACTCGAGCATGAGGCAAAGCAAGGCGCTTCCCCTTCGTTCCAGCGGCCAAAAGCACAGCTGCTGCCGACGCTGCTTGCCCGAGGCAAATAGTGGCAATGTCGTTCTTAATGAACTGCATGGTGTCGTAAATGGCAAAAAGTGCCGTGATATCGCCACCAGGGCTATTGATATAGATGTTGATGTCTTTATCGGGGTTTTCGCTCTCAAGGTGAATGAGCTGAGCACAAATGAGGTTGGCAATGGTGTCGTCGATGGGTGTACCAAGAAAGATGATGTTCTCTTTCAGCAAGCGGCTGTAGAGGTCATAAACACGCTCGCCACGGCTCGTTGTTTCGGTGACGTTGGGAACGTAATAGTTCGAAATGCTGTTCATAGAGCCTCAGTGCTTTTTAGATGACGTTGCTGGTACAAAAACTAGTCGTGATCGTGGTCATGATCATGATCATGGTCGTGATCGTGGTCAGAATGTCCGAGCACAGTGTCGCGATCGAGGGCATTTCCGTCGGGGTCGACCATTGTCACATTGTGCAATAGCCAATCGAGAGCTTTCGATTTTGCAATTTGTGCCGACAAATCGGGAATTGCGTCATTTTTCTCGTATGCCTTGCGCACCTGTGCAACTTTTTGCCCCACCTGCATTGCAACACGCTGAAACTCGAGGTCGAGATCGTCGGAAGTGACTTCAAGATCTTCTGCCACAGCCACTGCGCGCAAGGCAAGGTCGGCCTTGGCAGCTTTCTGTGACTGACCACGCATTGATTCAATGAAAGCATTGGTGTCTTGACCCGTTGCCGACAACCACTGGTCGAGGGCAATGCCCTGAGCCTGGAATTGTTGAATGGTGTTTTGTACACGATTTTGCAAATCGCTTGCCACCATTACTTCTGGCGCATCAATGTCGACCAGTTCAGCAAGTGCGTCGGTAATTCGTTCTACCAACAAATTGCGAGCCTGGTTCAACTTAATGCCGCTAATGCGTTCTGTAATACCTGCACGCCATGCATCGACCGTGTCGTGTTCTGCAACGTGTTCCGACACCCACTCGTCGGTGAGTTCAGCAAGTTCAAGCACTTGCACGCGCTGCACGGTGACTGTGAAGTCGGCAGCTTGTTCTGTGCCATTTGGTGTTGCGGTGAAAGTGAGCGTTGCACCTTTTACTGAACCGGTTACTTCTTCGTCGAAAGTTGGGGCAACCCAACCGCGACCAATTTCATATACCCAATCGTCGGTATTGAGCCCCGGCACTGGGTTGCCATCGCGCGCACCTGCAAGATCGACGGTGATGTAGTCGCCTGCTTGTGCCGGACGATCGACGTCGGCAAGTTCTCCGTGACGACGACGCTCCGAAGACATTGCTTCAGTGATGTCTTCTTCTGCAGCAACAATTGCTGGCAACTCGACACGCAGACCTTGGTAACCAGGAACCGTCACAACAGGACGCACTTCACACGTTGCATCGAAAGCAACGACGCCATCTTCTTCACCAGAAATGAGTGAGACATCGGGAGTGGCGATGAGATCGATACCGTGCTCGCGCACTGCTTGGGCCAAGTACACCGGCACAGAATCTTGAATTGCTTGCTGGCGGGCAGCGGAAATGCCGATGCGGGCTTCAAGCAATTTGCGCGGCGCCTTGCCATCGCGAAAGCCCGGCATGCGGACTTCCTTGGCGATTTTCTTAAAGGCCATGTCGATACCGCGGTCGAGTTCCGACTGCTCTAACTCGACAGAGAGTTTGACTTTGTTGTCTTCGAGGGTTTCAAGAGTGCTTTTCACAGGATGCTTAGTGTATCGGGAAGCATGGATGTGGGGTTTACCACCCTCTATGAGCAAGAATAGGGAGATGACGTACTGGAAGCCTCACGCCCTTGCCACTCCGCACCCCGACCAAATTGACTTACGCAATGGAGACAAGGTCGTTTCCATTGTCGATATGCGCACTGAAGACGGCACGGTTGCTTCTGGCACACAGGGCAAAGTCATTTTGTCGAACGGTTTCAATTGGCAGCGCTACCGCGTTCTTTTTGCAAACGGAGTTGAAATGGGTGACCTCGACCAGCGACACATCGCACCGACCGGTCGCACAGCGAAACGTCTTATTAAGGCCGCGCGCCGATAAGGTCTTCTTTTCCGGGGTGTGGCGCAGTTGGTAGCGTGCCTGGTTTGGGACCAGGAGGCCGGGGGTTCGAGTCCCCCCACCCCGACAATCATCGGAAAAAAGTACTGCGATTTGAGTAGCAGTTGCCAGTGCAGCAATTCCCCCCTATTGTGACTAATAGCACGCCAAGCACGGCGGGTTGAATAAGCAGCTCAAACCAATGAGGGGTATCACATGTTCCAGGGTTCAACCACACGTTCACGAGTGATGAAGAAGGTAGGAGCCGGTATTGCACTTGCTCTTCTTGCTTCCACCGTGCCAATGGCAGCTAATGCAGCCAAGCAAGCTCCGGCAAGCGCCGCCAAACCAGTATCCGGTGGAAAAATCACTGTTGGCGTCTTCGACACCTTCCCCGGCTTCTGCATGAAACAAATTCTTGCAAACTCTGCTCTTGGTGGAGCACGCAGCATTGCCGAAACCCTTTTCGAACGCAACACCAAAGGTAAAGTTGTTCCCTTCTTGTTGAAAGATGCCACCCCTAGTGCCGACTTCAAAACTTGGAACCTAGAAGTTCGCAAAAAAGCAGACGGCACAGACATCCAGTTCCACGACGGAGTTGCATGGAACGCCGATGCACTCATCACAAACTTCAATGCAATTCGTGGCCTTACATATGTAGCAAACATCTCCAAAGATGTTGACAAGAACTTCCTCGGTTCAACAGCTGTCGCAGTAGGCAACGTTGTAAGCACCACCAAGGTTGACGACTACAACGTCAAAGTCACACTCAACTCAGCTCAGGCTGACCTTCGCGAATTGATGTACGCCTCTGGCCGTTTCATCATGCGCTCACCAGGCCAGTTAACCGACTCAAAAACGTGTGCCAGCACCCTTATTGGAACTGGCCCGTTCAAGCAGAAGTCAGCAACCGAAACGAAGCTTGTTGTAGAGAAGAACAAAAACTACTGGCGCAAAGACGCAGCAGGAAACAAGTTGCCTTACCTCGACCAGATCACCTTCAAATACGTTGTGGAATCTGCTTCACGTGTTGCCGGCGTGAAGTCTGGGTCGCTTGATGCTGCCCAGTTCAGTTCTGCTTCTGAAACCACCCAGATGAAAGACCTCAGCACGTCTTCTGCTGTGACCTACTTCAAAACGGGTGCAGAATATTACCCATCGTTGTGGTTCAACACTTCTATTGCTCCGTTCAACAGCCTGAATGCACGCAAGGCTGTGTCATACGCTTTGAACCGCGACCTCTGGGCAAAGACTCGTGGCAATGGCATCAACTTTGCCGCCACAAGCATTGTGGGTAGAAACAACGTCATGTTCTCTACAAAGAACTTTCCTACCTTCAACTTGAAAAAGTCGAACGAATACGCTGCGGCATACAAGACCGAAACCGGAAAAGACCTCGAGTTCGTCTTCCCTTCGTCGAAGGACAGTACTTCTCGGGCAAACTCCAAGGCACTCGTTGCTCTAATGAAGACTGCAGGAATTAAGGCATCGTTCAACGAAGAACTCCTCAGCGACATCGTCAACAAGGGCTTCTTTGAAGCTGGTACTGGGCTTAAATACCAGGCTGCAACGTTGCTCACTTTGGAAGGCCTCGACGCCGCATTCAACTACATCTTCTTGTCGCCCAACATGTTTGAAGCAGGAACAGCAAACCCAATGGCCGGCCTTGCCCGCATTGGAAAAATTGACTCCCTGCTCAACATCACCAAGCACACAGATGCGCAACTCAATACCCTTTTGCAAACAGCTCGCGCCACTGGCAAAGCAGCTGACTACAAATTGGTCACCGAGCGCATTCAAGACCAGGCTTACATTGCAAACATCACTTATCAGTCATATGCAATGGCTACTACCAAAAAAATCTTTGGTGTAGGTGAAACCAAATTAGCTTCCGGTGGTTCATCTCCTGCAGTTCTCAACTGGGGAACCAACTGGACGAGCGTCTGGAAAAAATAGTTCTTACTCACTCTGAGTAAACATTTACTTTAAGACGCCCCGGAAGGATTCTTCCGGGGCGTCTTTTTATGCGAGACTATTTGCCAGTTATGAATCGTGCATTCCCCATACTGCGCAGACTTGGCACCTTGCTCGCAGTTATTGTGCTCTCCACTTTTTTCCTGTCGTGTCTTTTGCGCCTCTTGCCTACCGACCTTGCCGACATGATTCTCACCTTGGGTACAGCCGAAGAAAAAGATGCGCTGCGACGTTCCCTATATCTCGATCGAGATGTTTTCACTTCTTCTTCCCTC
>CAIOHI010000198.1 GCA_903858075.1 uncultured Actinomycetes bacterium | reverse complement strand
TGGAACGCATTCTTTTGGGGTGGTGGCATTTCGGTATTGGTGGCGAGCGTCGCCAACGAGTTCACCGACGCCTCGTTTGGCACTACTGCGGCACTCGTTATAAGCGCCCCGGTAGCTGAAGAGATCATGAAGTCATTGGGGATCTTGGGAGCTGCTAAGAGAAATCAGATCGACAGCCCACTTGATGGTGTTGTCTATGCGGGTTATGTAGGTCTTGGTTTCGCAATGGTGGAGAACATCATCTATTTCTCACAAGCGATAGCCGACGATGATCTCGGATTGGTGTTTGTAATGCGTGGGCTGTTCTCGCCGTTTGCGCACCCATTTTTCACACTTTGGGTGGGGCTTGCCATCGGTACTGCGGTTAAAAAAGGGCGATCTCGTCGGTTCGCTGCCATGCGAGGTCTGCTGTTGGCGATGGCGTTGCATTCGTCATGGAATGCCTCTGGGGTGAATGGTTTCTTTGCCTTTCTCCTGCTCGGGCATGTCGTGTTTTTCGTTATCGTTGTTCGACGCTTGCGGCGTATGCGACGTGAGGAAATTTCTCTTGTGCAGAGCCGCTTGAAACAAATGGCCTTTACGCATCAATTGTCGCCAGTGGAACTCGAGGCCTACGGAGACCTTCGCGCAACTCGGCGCCTTCGCCAGGGGCTCCCACGTAAAGAGCGCCCGGCGTTTGATGAGCGCCGCGTGATGATTACGAAACTTGCGCTTCAAGAGGAGTAGCAGGGAACTTCAATGTTCTATATTTGAGAAATGCGTTCAAATATTGGCTCTGTACTCAGCAAGCGTGCCCTTTTAAATCCCGACAACGAAGCATTGTTCGACGTGTCGGCAGGTTGTCGATTCACATTTAGGGAATTGAATGACCGGACGAATCAGGTGGTGAACGCGATATCGCCCCAGGTGAAAAAGGGTGATCGCGTTGCGCTTCTCATGATGAACTCTCATGAATACATGACTGCATTCTTTGCTATCGCGAAAATTGGAGCGGTAGTTGTTCCGCTGAACTGGCGTCTTGTGCCAGATGAGCTGGAATTTATTCTTAAAGATTCCGGTTGCACGGTGTTGTTCTACGGCGAAGAGTTCACGCCTTCTGTTGGAGAGTTGCATTCACGCGGCAATAAGACCGATATTTCTCTTTGGATTCACTCCGGTAGTGCAGACAACACACCGGCGTTTGCTCAGAACTTCAATTCAATTGTTGATCCAGCGCCAACAACCGAGCCAGTGATCACTGCATTCGATGACGACATGCTCTACATCATGTACACGTCGGGTACTACTGGTCTGCCAAAGGGTGTTATGCATACGCATACAACGCAGATGGAAGCATTGCTCACAGTTAATGCCTCTGGCGATTACTGCACTGGCGATAGGTATCTGAACCCGATGCCACTCTTCCACGTAGGCGCGCTGACTCCGGCAATTGTGGTGACGTACCGAGGTCTTGCACATATTCTGATGCGCTCATTTGACCCTGTAAAAGTATGGGAACTTGTGCGTGACGAAAAGATCACCAACGCACTTTTGGTGCCTGCGATGCTCGGAGCCTGTCGCATGGTGTACGACCCGAAATCTCACGAGCACAAAAATTTGCGCTGGTTCCTCAGTGGTGCAGCGCCGGTGCCAAAAACACTCATCGAGGCATATGCGGAAATGGGCATCGATATCCATCAGGTGTATGGGCTCACTGAAACCTGCGGTCCAGCATGTTTGACAGCCCCTGAAGATGCACTCAGGAAAGCTGGTTCAACTGGTAAGGCGTTCTTCCATACCGATGTGAAGTTGGTGCGCCCAGATGGTTCAGAATGCGCAGACGACGAGCCAGGCGAAGTGCTCATTCGTGGTGGACACATCATGACTGGTTATTGGAATCGCCCGGAGGCCACTGCAGAAGCAATTCAAGACGGATGGTTCTATAGCGGTGACATTGCCACTCGTGACTCAGAGGGATTCATCTGGATTCAAGATCGGTTGAAAGACATGATCATCTCGGGCGGCGAGAACATTTATCCTGCCGAAATTGAGAATGTCATACTGGGGCACGCTGGTGTCGCTGTCGTAGCAGTCAGTGGGGTTCCTTCGGAGAAGTGGGGAGAAGTTCCTCTTGCAATCGTTGTGAGAAAAGATCCTGCACTTGAAGACTCAGCAGTGCTTGCTCACTGCGAAGGAAAACTGGCACGATTCAAAATGCCGAATGCTGTTCGCTTCGTTGACGTGATTCCACGTAATGCATCAGGTAAGGCGTTGAAGCGTGAATTGCGGCTACAGTTCCCCAGCCTCTAAGAGGTAGTGTGCCTCTGCGAGACCGTGTAATAGGGGGCTATATGAGCGTTTTGGTGCGAAACCTGTGGAGGGTTACTGAGCCTTTTCATCAGTTGGCTTATCGCTCTCCGGAGGCTGTAGGGGCCTATCAAGCAATTGGTCTGCAAACGCCGCCGCATCAGTATTTTGCTAGTCGTCTTGCCGCCGCTGGGGAAGTGTCCCACGGGGTGGCGGTTTCCCTGTTATTTGGTTTTGCGCCCTCCTATGTTGCCCAGGCAGTTCCAGAAGTATGGGGAATCGTCGATGCCAGAACTGTCGTCGACGCGCGAACGCATGGAGCAGACGCCACTTTTCGACGCATCCTTGGTGATTCCTGGAACAGCACAGAAATAGCACATGCCAACGCCATTGCCCAAGAAATGACTACTGGTCTTTCCTTCGCTGGGAAACCTATGGCAGCGGCACAAAATGATGTTCCCCAATCCAGTTCGCCAGGTCTTCAGCTGTGGCGTGCATGCACCATTTTGCGTGAGTTCCGCGGCGATGCACATTGGGCTGCAACTGCTGCTGCAGGAATCGATCCTGTGGAGTGTCATATATTGCACGCAGCAGACGGTGCGATGCCAGAAGACTTACTGCAACGGGTAACGGGATGGCATGACTCCGAGTGGGAAGCAGCGAAGGCAAGATTACGTTCGCGTGGCCTCATGAAAAATGGTGGAGCAGAGCTTGAACTGACGGCAGATGGGGCAGAGGTGAAGTTGCTCATTGAGCGCGCCACCGACAGCGGGTCATCTGCACCT
>CAIOHI010000197.1 GCA_903858075.1 uncultured Actinomycetes bacterium | reverse complement strand
CAGCAATGATTCGCGCAGCTGCAAAGAACTTTGCGCGAGTGGGTGTGGTGGTTGAACCATCTCAGTACGCGTCAGTACTTACTGAAATTACAGCAAATGGAGTTCTGAGTTTAGAAACACGTCGCCATCTGTCAGCGCAAGCATTTGCAGCTACCCGTGATTACGACAAAGCAATTGAGCAATGGATGAGTGGAGGTCAAAACTCTTCCTTGTCTTTGCAGCTAGAGCATGTTTCAGATTTGCGTTACGGAGAGAACCCGCATCAAACAGGCACTTTGTACCGACTAGAAGGAAGCCACAGTTGGTGGAACTCTGCAGAACAACTGGGTGGCAAAGAACTGTCGTATCTCAATGTTTTCGATGCCGACGCAGCATGGAAACTAGTGCATCAATTTTCTGAAGCCGCTGCTGTTGTTGTGAAGCATGCCAACCCTTGTGGCGTAGCAACTGGGGCAACACTTTTCGATGCGTATCAGCGTGCACATGCGTGTGACCCAGTGAGTGCGTTTGGCGGAATCATTGCTCTTAATCGCGAGGTTGATGAAGCAACTGCTCAAGAAATTTGCAACGTATTTACTGAGGTTGTTGTTGCCCCGGCATATTCAGAGTCGGCACTTCAGGCACTCCAAAGTAAGAAAAATTTGCGCATCATGCGAGCAAGCGCTCCCGAGCTTCCCGAATATGAAATTCGCAGCGTGAGCGGTGGTGTTCTTATTCAAAGTCCAGATGGCGTGAATGATGACCCTGCAACATGGACTGTGGCAAGTAGCGCTCAGCCCACCCCAGAGCAACTACAGCAGGCTGGCTTTGCGTGGAAAGTGTGTGCCGCGGTGAGCTCGAATGCCATTGTGGTCACACAGAATAATGAAGCTGTGGGTATTGGTGGGGGTCAGCAAAACCGCCTCGATGCTGCACGGTTGGCATGTGAACGCGCAGGGACCCGAGCCATTGGTGGGGTAGCGGCAAGTGATGCTTTTTTCCCCTTCCGTGACGGGCTCGATATGTTGGCAACTGCTGGGGTTCATGTCGTTGTCGAGCCAGGGGGCAGTGTTCGTGACGAGGAAGTCATTGCCGCAGCAAATGAACATGGCATTGTGCTCATCTTCACTGGTACGCGCCACTTCCGTCACTAAACTATTGCAATGGCCCGCATTACGGAACTCCTCGCTCGTGGTCGTACATTTTCTTTTGAGTTCTTTCCGCCAAAGACCGATGCAGCACAATTATCTTTAGGCCGAACAATTGCAGAATTAGAAACTTTGCATCCCAGTTTTGTGTCGGTTACTTATGGTGCTGGTGGAAGCACCCGCGAACGAACTCGCGATCTTGTTACATGGATGCGTCGCGAAACTTCTATCTCGCCAATGGCGCATCTCACCTGTGTGGGGCATACGCGCGGTGATATTGAAGAAATCCTTCAGGCGTATACAGACGCAGGTGTTGAAAACATTCTGGCTCTTGGTGGCGATCCACCGACAGACCCTGCCGATGTGCGTCCGAGTGACTATCAATTTGCCTCCGACCTTGTGAACGAATTGCGAGCAGCTGGCCAGTTCAGCATTGGCGTGGCGGCCCACCCAGAAGTGCATCCGCGCAGTTCATCACGCGGCGAGGACCGTCAATTCTTGGCAGAAAAACTACGTACGGCCGATTTCGCCATTACCCAATTTTTCTTTGAGGTTGAACACTATGTGCGCCTTGTTGAAGAGCTTGCGGTACTCGGAATCAATAAGCCCATCATTCCGGGCATCATGCCAGTGACCAACAAAAGTCAAGTGCTACGTATGGCAGAAATGTCGGGGGCGGCTTTCCCGCAAGATCTCGCTCAGCGTCTCGCCAAAGTTGACGACCCAGAAGAAGTACGAAGTATTGGAGTGGAAGCAGCAACCGAGTTGTGTGCCCAATTGCTCGATGCTGGTGCACCAGGGTTGCATTTTTATACGTTGAATCGGTCAAGTGCTACGCGTGAGATCTATGCAAACTTGGGGCTACCGGTTGTCTCGTCTGCCTCCTGATTCCACGGGCGGCTTGCGTACGCCAGCAGTAGTGCCCTATTTGCCTGGGCTCGATGGGTTGCGCGCCGTAGCGGTCATTGCGGTTATTTTTTATCATGCAAACCACTCTTGGTTAGAGGGTGGCTTTTTGGGCGTTGAAGTGTTTTTTGTGATTAGTGGTTATCTCATCACACTTCTTCTCGTTGCTGAGTCGCAGCGCACAGGAACAATTAATTTGCGAGAATTTTGGCTTCGTCGTGCACGTCGCTTGCTGCCGGCGTTATGGACACTGCTTGTAGGTATCACTGTTTATGTCTCGTTTTTCAAGCGCAATGAATTGGGCACATTGCGCGGTGACGTGTTTGCAGGTTTTTTCTACATTTCCAATTGGTTTCAAATCCACACGGGCAGTTCGTATTTCAGTGCTTTTGCCTTTGCGCCTTTGCGCCATCTGTGGTCACTTGCAGTTGAAGAGCAGTTCTATTTGATATGGCCGCTCCTCATGTTTGCTTTATTGAAATTGTCACGACGCAGACTGCCGCTTATTGGATTATGTTTTTTTCTCTCTGCAATAGGCATTGCAGTGTTAACTGCGGTCATGTATCGCACTGGGCCAATTTCTAACCCAACCGATACGGCAAATCAGTACTTCTCATTTCTTGGCCGCGATGTGGCGCGAATCGATTTTGTGTACCTCTCCACCATCACTCGAGCGAGCGGATTGTTCCTTGGTGCTGCACTGGGTGTCTGGTGGCGTCCTTGGTATATCGCTCAGGCGCGTATTGCTCAACGATCAGCATTTGTAGATGTAGTTGGGGTCCTTGGTCTGGTTTCGCTTGCGTTCATGGCATGGCGCTTTACCAACGTGGTCAGTGGAGCAGAAACGGGAAGTCATGGTTATGACCTTTTGTATCGTGGCGGCTTCTTCCTTGTGGCGTTAGCAACGGTTGCAGTGATTGCCGCAGTAACGCATCCCTCAACTTTTCTTGGAAGAGTTGTTTTAGGAAATAAGGTTTTTGTTTGGGTCGGCGTGCGCTCGTACGGTTTGTATCTCTACCACTGGCCTATTTTCCAAATTTCTCGGAATATTGCGGGCAACGCGCTGAGCTGGGGCCGCTTTGCATTCCTCATGGCGTGTACGTTGCTCGTCACCGAAGCGTCATATCGATTTATTGAGACCCCTATCAGAAAAGGGAAGCTGGGTGTGTGGTTGCGCACTTGGCGCGGTGCACCTACTCAAGAGCGCAAGGTGCACCGACGCAAAATGGTCGGCATCGCAGTGGCACTCAGCCTTGCCCCAATTTTTGCCGTCGCAAATTTATCAACGGCAAAAATTGAACTCGATGCAATCAGCCAAAGCTTGGTTGATGCCGATGGTTTCATTACCAATCTCATGCCCACCACCGTGCCATCAACCATTCCTACAACTTCCATCGCTGGTCAAGTAACAACATCAACCGTTGCTCCAACAACGGTGCCTGCTGAACGGATAGACATTTTGGCAATCGGTGACTCTGTCATGTTGGGCGCTGCGCCTGAAATGACAAAATATGGAGTAACGGTCGATGCGCAAAAGAGCCGCCCTTTTAAAGCTGCCTTGCCAATTGTGAACTATGTGAAATCCATCAATGCCCTCGGCAGCGCTGTGGTCATTCATTTGGGTACCAATAGCGGTACTTCACAAGAAACAATTGACAGCATTGTGAGCGTTTTGGCCGATGTTCCACTGGTGCTGGTGCTCACCAATGCAGTGCCTGGCAAAAATTGGGAAGAGTCAAACAATCGCCTCATTCGGGCATTGCCCGAGCGTTACCCCAATGTGCAGATCATCGATTGGAAGAAGTACGCCACAGAGCACCCCAAATGGCTCTACGACGACCTCACGCACCTGCGCCCCATGGGTCAGCGCAAGTACACCGCGCTCATTATGGAGGCTTTAGGGCGCCCTGGGCCGCAGTTTGAAGAGGCTGTCTTAACGGCACCGGGGCAAACAACGAGCACCTCAAGCACTACCTCCTCAGTTGCCCCGCGGGCAACCACTACTTCCGTGAAATAGGTTGTGCCGTTTCGGCTTGGGTAGCGGGCACGTGCGACCTACGATAGGGGTCTATGACAACCCCCGTACGAGTCGCCGTTACCGGCGCAGCAGGCCAAATTGGCTACAGCCTTTTATTCCGTATCGCATCTGGCGCAATGTTGGGTCCAAACACTCCCATCATTTTGCAGTTGCTTGAAGTCACTCCAGCACTTGGAGCCCTTGAGGGCGTCAAGATGGAACTTGAAGACTGCGCATTCCCGCTTCTT
>CAIOHI010000196.1 GCA_903858075.1 uncultured Actinomycetes bacterium | reverse complement strand
GCTGGCCACATTGTTGTCGACGTGTTGCCACAAGACCATCGCGGAATATTTCTTCCCGACCCTTCACAATTAAAGGGTTATGTTGCCGTCGATCTCGTCACAAAATTGAACGGGAAAGCTGGCGGACACGATGCAAAAGCCGCCAAAGGACTCCTGGTACGTCATTTGTTTTCTACAACTAAAAATCTTCACAGCACTGACCAGATTCTTGATCGCATCGCAAGTTTTTCGCACCAGCAATTTAAGGTTGTGACAAAAGTCAACTAGATTCCATTTATGGAAAAACAGTTTGCAACCATTTGGGAATCTATTGCCGACTCCATTGGCGACTCACCTGCCGTCACTCAAGGAACCGTGACACGCACTTGGAGTGAATACGAGCAACGCGCCTCACGACTCGCTAGTGCGCTTGTTGACGCTGGCCTTCAGCCACAAAGCAAAGTGGGCCTCTACCTCTATAACTCGAATGAATACTTAGAGGCACAATTCGCCACATTTAAATTTCGCGGCGTGCCGGTCAACGTGAACTATCGCTATCTCGACGAAGAGTTGCTCTACTTACTCGAGAACAGCGACGCTGAAGCACTCTTCTTTCACTCTTCGCTTGGCGATCGTGTTGCTCGCGTCGTCGACCGACTTCCCAAATTAAAATTGCTTGTTGAGGTCAGCGACGACGGTGAGCACCATGTTGTTACTGCAGTGCCATACAACACTCTACTTGCCGACTACGACCCCATGCCACGCATTACACGTGATGAAGACGACATCTACATGCTGTACACAGGTGGCACCACCGGCATGCCCAAAGGTGTGATGTACCAAATGGGTTCGTTGGCTGAAGGTTTTGTGAATGGAGGTTTGGCTTTTATTGGCATGACCCCACCATCTGATATTTCGCAATTAGGCAACACTGTTCGCGATGCACATGCCAATGGCATTCGACCCATCACCATTCCTGGTTGCCCCATCATGCATGGCACCGGAATGTGGATTGGCGCGATGATGCCGCAATCTGGTGGCGCACACGTGATTACTCTGCAAAAGCGCAGTTTCGATGCACACGAAATGTTCCAAGTTGTTCAAGAGAAAAAGGCAACACTTGCCGTTGTCGTTGGTGACTCATTTGTCAAACCCATGATTCGCGCACTCGATGAGGCCATCGCCAAAGGAACTCCCTACGACGCAAGTAGTTTGAAAATGATTGCATCATCTGGAGTGATGTGGACTTCAGAAGTAAAAGAAGCCCTATTGGATCGCATCGAACACGTTGTACTTCTCGACGCGATGGGTTCAAGCGAAGGCTCAATGGGCACATCCATCAGCATGAAAGGTGTCCCGCCAAAAACTGCGAAATTCGCCGTTGCTCCTACAACAAAAGTTTTCACCGACGATGACCGCGAAGTGCAACCAGGCTCTGGCGAAATTGGCAAAGTGGCTGCAGGTGGAGCTGTGCCCATCGGCTATTACAAAGACCCCGAGAAGTCGAGCAAAACTTTCCGCACCATCAATGGTGTGCGCTATTCATTTCCTGGCGACATGGCAACAGTGGAAGCCGACGGTTCACTCACGCTTCTTGGCCGCGGAAGTCAGGTCATCAACTCTGGTGGAGAAAAAATCTTCCCTGAAGAAGTGGAAGAAGCAGTCAAGCGTGTTGAGGGTGTTCTCGATTGTCTTGTAGTTGGCATTGACGATGAAAAATTTGGCCAGGCAGTCACTGCCGTCGCTTCGCTCTCACCAGGGGCCAAGGTTGAAGAAGCCGCCATCATTGCAAACGTGAAAACTCAACTAGCGGGCTACAAAGCTCCGAAGCGCGTGGTGTTTGTGGCCCAAATTCCACGGGCACCGAATGGCAAAGCCGATTACAAAACAGCGCGCGATATGGCTATTGCTGGGCTTTCGTAAGAAGTTTTTCTTGTAAAAACGCAATCACGCGAGTGACGCCTTCGTCAACACGCTGCTCTGTAAGAACAGAATGATCTTTCTTTGACGCTGAGGGAAACTCAATGCCAATGAATGCACTGCCAAGCAGTGTGCGAAGTGCAGAGAATCGGTCGCCCACCAGCTTGTCGTCGCTGAACTTCAAGCCCAACACTTCGCATCCTGCTGCTGCGCGATTGGCAATGACCACCGCATCATCTGCAGACAAGTTGAGGTCACTCGATTTCTTTTTGCCAATGGCAAACGGGAGTGACGGCTGCGAGAGCACAGGCGCAATCATCCGCTCATCGAGCATCATTCCCAATGCGAAACCACCGCTGAAACACATGCCAATAGCCCCTACACCAGGTCCGCCAACATCTTCGTGAAGTTGCCGCGCTAGCGCACGGAGCCATGAAATAACTGGTGACGTCTGTTGAACTGCAAGTGTGGTGAACTCTCGTGACACACAAATTTTTGACATTGATGACGCTATGTATTTGCCGCTCACCTCTTTACCTGCTTCACCAACAAGCAACGGCATGACCACAGTGAAACCTGCTTGCACAACTTCTTCAGCAAACCGCAGCACAGCAGGCGTAATGCCAGGTATTTCATGCACTACCACCACACCCGGCCCACTACCTTTGCGATAGGTCACGTGAGTGATGTTGGCAGATGAAAACGAACTGCGTTCCCAACCCATGAGTTCCTGTGTATTTTCTTTGTTCACT
>CAIOHI010000195.1 GCA_903858075.1 uncultured Actinomycetes bacterium | reverse complement strand
GGAATTGGCGACAATGCAATGACAACCCGCACTAATGAAAACGCAACAAGAGCTTCTCGAAAAGTAAGTCCCTCTACGTTGAACACAACAGATGATGTCCACATACACGTGAAGCCAGCTGCCAAGGTGCTTGCTGACGCAGTGAAAATGAGTGCCCATCGGTTTCGCAACAACGTGACTAAATCGTCACGCATTTCTATAGAAAAAGCCAACGGCTGCGTGCGCTCTACTGCCCCTCGAACTTTCGGAAAACGAGCGGGGACTTTTCGTAATAGAAATGAACGCACCGAGCCTGTGAAGCGTCCAACTGCAGAAAACATTGTCGAAGACCGCAGAGCCAGCCACCAGAACACGATTGACACAGCAATAAGAGGAATGCCAACAGCAACAGCCAATGTTTGCTCTCGTGCCGCCGTTCCGCCAAGTACTGGCCCAATCAATAGAAGGCTAGGAAGACCCCATGTTGTGAAGGAGGGAACAACAGCTGTCGCAATAATTGAAGACGCAATCGTGAGGTGGGCAATTCCCCACGTTGTGAACATATGGATGCGCATTCCTGTTCCCACTGCTCCTCCACCGAGAACAATTCCGTAACCAGCAGCAAGTGCAGCCTGGTCAGTCATGATTGCTTGGCGCAGTGAAATTCCGGGCGAACATGCCAAGAGAAAGAACCCGCGTGCACACACCATGGCCAATGCTGCACATGCAAGTGGCACGAGACTGATTCGTGGAAGGTCGATCAAGCGCGCCCAGATGTCACCAAGTACCTCGCGCTGAAAAATGCCAAGCGTGCCAAGGATCGCAAGTATCAAAATAGGAGCAAGCGCTTTACGCATTACTCGCAGACGGTATCTGCGATGCCAAAGAACTGCCCTTCTTTTCTCACCCTCAGCCTTGTTGCCTCCTGTGACATGCAACCCACAGCACAATGACCTAGCCACCACGCCGTAACTCGATTCTGTGACCCCAAGTACGGCGAAATAGAGGTAAAAGTCACTGTCTCCTGACTCCAACAGTCAGTAACTTTTGGTACCATTTAGGGCTAAATCCACGTTACGCACTCAGGAAGGGCACCCGTTATGCAGCAACGACTTGGTCATCTAGCAAAATTTCTCCTTGTCCTGATTGCCCTATCTGCTTGCGGCGGTTCAGGAGGATCAAGTTCATCAAGTGGACCAGTTGCCACAGAACTCCAAACAACGATTAACGGGTGGTCGTTTCCTAATTACCCCTCTTCAGAATTCCCCGAGACGGATTTCAATGAAGCAGATCTTGTCTCCATGTTTGGTTCCGGGGAAGAGATTTGTGTTGGTGGCGTCGCAACACCATGCAAGCTCACCGCTGAAGCTTCTGCATGGGCTCGCATGGTGAATCAATCTCGTGCATCCGGACATTGCGAAGGACTTGTCGCCATTGCATCGACGCGCTTCAACAACAAAGAAACCCCGATCACGGTGAAACTCCCTACTCAGGACGAAACCCTTCACGCCATCATGCGGGCCTTTGCAACGCAGTTCTTACCGGAAGTGCAAGATTCAATTACGCAGTGGCTCAACAAATCTCTCGAAGAAAAAATAGACGAACTGAAAACTAGTTTCGCCACAGGAAAATTGAATTACACGCTTGGTGTGTACACAGATGGTGGCGGACACGCAGTGTTGCCGTATGCAATTGAGTACCCAACGCCTACCACACCAAGGATTCTGTTGTATGACTCGAACTGGCCAGGCAAGAACCGATACGTCGATGTCGACTTAACAGCTAAGACTTGGCGATTCTCATTTTCAAGCGAAGATCCTGAAACCGACACAGCCGTATGGACAGGTGGCCCGCAAGACATGGACCTCACGCCGTTGTCAGCACGTGAAGGTACGTGCCCATTCTGTGGTGACGGAACCAAGGCTTCAAAAACGACAATGCTTATTCGTTCAAGCAATCTCGACTGGTCAGTGGAAACTGACGGTGGTGTTGTTTCTCCCGATAATCCAGTTGGTACAGATGGCACTTCTATTCTTCCGGTCAAGGGCGCAGTAAAACGCGATTCGTATGACTATCTAGTTAGTGTTCCCACATCCACTGATGCAAAGTCCGCTACTACGGTTGCGAAAAAGAATGGGAAGAAAACTCGTAGCAAACTTAAGTTTTCTGGTTCCACAAGTGTGTACGCGATTATGCCAGACGGTATTGCACAGTTCACAACACCCGGCACATCAAATAACCCTGTTGAAATTGAAGGAAGTTCTATCTCCACCAAAGACCCAGGTGTTGACCTCACGCTGGCATCTGGAAACTTGGTTGCTAACGCATCAGGTGCCGCCATCTCCTTATCAGTCTCAGGTGGCACCATGGAAGTTGCCGTCACCACAGCTAGCGGTCAAGTTGTTCAACAGCAGGTATCTGAAGATAGGCCAACTTTGCAGATGAAGGCCGACCCAACTGGCGGCGGAATCACTGTGTTGGCAGCTACTTCCACTGGCGTCGTTGAAAAAACAGAGGTTTCTTCAACTGGTGTTGAGACAAAGACAATCGTTAAAGAGGTTCTCAACCTCAGTTCAGTAAAAGCTGAATTGCCACCAGAGCTTGCATCAAAAGAAATTGCAGCACTTCCTTCGCTTGCGAATCGCAACATGGCAAACCCGAACTACAAAGTTGACCCTGTATACATCGCGCCTACAACCACGGTTCCCAAAGAAGGCTCGGGAGCCGTAGTTAAAAACAGTGCACGGCAAGTACCCACAGTTGGAAAATTGGTATTGCCGGCTGTTGAATTCGGAGATCCCCCATTCACCGTGCAAGTCCCCACCTCAAATAGCAAAGGTGAATGGAAGTTCACTTCAAGCAAAACTGACATTGCTCAGATCAACGCAAGTACTGGACGCACTACTATTTCAGGCACAGGTACGACCACAATCACTGCCACACAAGCAGCAGCAGATAATTTCGAGACCATATCCGTAACTGCAGAACTGACAGTGGAGCGCGCCACTCCTGTTCTCGGTGCATTCACAACTACGGGTCGTACGGTTGGTGAAGAAGCATTTGTCTTGACTAGCCCAACATCAACAAGCTCTGCTGCATTTAAAATGGAATCGAGTGATGAGTCCGTAGCAAAATTCTCGAAAGCAAACGGAAAACTTTCGATAGTTGGTGCAGGAAAGACCACCATCACCGCTTCACAGCCTGCAACTGATGATTATCTCGCGGCGTCAAAGAGCTTTGTTCTGACTGTGCGCAAAGGCACCCCAGTACTTACAGCAACGGCTGATCTCTCCGGCACTTTTGGCGAAGATGGTCCAACCATCACCAAACCAACCTCTGAATCTCGGGGTGCAATTTCCTTCGCATCTAGCAACGCTGCGGTTGCCACAGTCAATGCGACTACTGGTCAAGTAACTGTCGTTGGTGCCGGCACCTCCACCATCACCATTACTCAGGCCGCAACAGATGATTATGTGAGCGCCACACAAACATTGACATTCACCGTGAAGCAGGCAGCTCCCACCTTGGGCAAACTGACGACTGAGTCGAAGAAGTTTGGTGATGCTGAGTTCACCATAGAAAAGCCAACTTCACCATCTTCAGGTGCAATTACGTTCACTAGCAGTGACAGCAAAGTTGTAAAGATCACCGAAGCAGGCAAAGCAACTATTGAAGGTGTCGGCACTGTGACCATCACCGCTTCACAAGCAGCGGAAGGTAACTACTCTGCAAATTCCGTTACTGCAGAGATCACGGTCGGTAAGGCCGCTCCAGTGCTTTCTAACATCTCGCTCACCGGCTTAGTTTTCGGTGATGCTGATACCACCATGGAGCCTCGATCAACTTCGACTGGTGCATTTACTTTCTCCAGCAACAAAACAGAAGTACTCGCAGTCAATGAAAAGACAGGCCTAGTACGAATTGTCAGTGCGGGCACAGCGACCATCACCGTGAAACAAGCTTCAACTACTAACTATGAAGCTGCGTCTTCATCTGTCACTGTTCAAGTTGGTCTTGCTACGCCTGCATTCCAGCGCCTTGATCCACTAGAGAAGCAATTCGGTGATGCAACCTTCCTGTTCGATTGGGGCACCTCCCCTAGCGATGGTGACATCACCTACACCAGCAGTAGCCCGACTGTGGCCACTATTAATGCAACTACTGGGCGAGTGACAATCGTTAGCACGGGCGTTACAACCCTCACCATGTCGCAGGCCAAAGGAACCAACCATAAAACTGCCACTACTGTTGCAGTTCTTACAGTTGGGCGTGGCTCTCCCGTGTACGGAGACTTTGTCATCGACACCAAAACATTCGGTTCGGCGCCATTCCTTCTCACTCTCCCCACCACGACTAGCGACGGAGCTTTCTCTTTCACTAGTTCAAATACCGCAGTGGCAACGGTGAATAGCGCAACCGGACTTGTCACAATTGTTGCGCCTGGTTCCACAGAAATCATCGCAACTCAAGCACAGACCCCGACTCATACTGCATCAACCATTCGCACAACGTTCGTGGTCGAAACTGCAGCTCCTACTTTCGGTTCGTTTGTTGCACCAACCAAAACTTTTGGAGACGCTGCATTCACCATGTCGCCTCCAACATCATCAAGTAGTGGTGCATTCACTTTCACAAGCTCAAATACTGCTGTCGCAACAATCAACTCTTCAACGGGGGCAGTCACGATTGTTGGTGCGGGTTCGACCACCATTACTGCCAGCCAAGCAGCAGCCACTCCGTATGCCACGCAGACTGCAAATGCCACATTGACTGTTGCTAAAGCAACTCCAACACTCAGTAGTTTTGGTGGCGACCTCTCAAAGATTGTTGGTGATGCATCATTCACCCCAACAATTCCATCATCCGCGAGTACCGGTGCAATTACTTACAGCAGCTCGAATACTGCAGTCGCCACCATCAACTCGACCAGTGGTCTCATCTCCGTGTTGAGCGGTGGAAGCACCGTGATTACTGCAACACAAGCAGCTACTGGCAATTACAACTCAACAACAGTGACCACAACACTCACTGTGCTGCGCGACCCATCGATTGGTGTAATGGCTGCCATTACAAAGGCCTACGGTTCTGCAGCATTTACGTTGACCGCTCCTACCTCGAACAGTAACGGCGCTATTTCCTACACCAGTTCCGATACCGCTGTTGCAACCATAGATTCAAGTACCCGCCTAATCACTGTTATTGGATCTGGCACTACCACTATCACCGCGTCGCAAGTTGCCACCGCTACATACACAAGTGCCAGCACCTCTACAACTCTCACAGTTGAAGCCCCGCCTGAGATTACACAGTTGTCATTGACAAATATCAGCTCCTGCGGTCTAACAAGTACTGGCGCCGTTAAGTGTTGGGGTTTAAACAACTATGGACAGCTTGGAACCTTTGCCAGCTACGAGCAGAAAACTCCAATCAATGTTTCTGGCTTCACCAGTGACATCACCAAGATTTCTCTTGGCAACAGCCGCACATGCGCCATCACAACGGCAGGTGCAGTTCAATGCATCGGTCACGGTGTTGCTGGCAGCAACACTTCAGGTATCAGTTCAGGTGCAGTAAATATCTCTTCCGGTTACATGAACAGCTGTGCACTAATGTCAACCGGCGGTGTGAAGTGTTGGGGCGACAACTGGACTGGCCAACTTGGAAGCGGTACCTGGGCAAACACATCTCCCGCCGTCGATGTAAAGGATCTCACCTCAGGCGTCACCGCAATCACATCGGGTGATCAGTTTTCGTGTGCTTTACTTTCAACGAAGACAGTGAAATGTTGGGGTGCAAACGATTACGGCCAACTCGGAATCGGCACCACTGGCTCTAGAAACGAACCAACACAGGTCAAAGTCAATGGTCTGCCGATTTCTGATGTTGCTTCCATCAGCGCAGGCTACACACATGCTTGTGCCGTATTGACCAATGGTGAGGCGATGTGTTGGGGTAAAAACACGTCTGGCCAACTCGGTGACGGCACCACTACAAACAAAAGCGTTCCGACATCAGTTGTTTCACTCGGAACCACCATTCGCGCAATCAGTGGTGGTTTGGAACATACGTGCGCGGTTACCACTGGTGGTGCAGCAAAGTGTTGGGGGCACAACACTAAGGGGTCTTTGGGAAATGGAGAGATCACTAACAGCTCAACACCTGTCAATGTTGTTGGTTTAGGCAGCGGCGTTCTTTCCATCGAAGCCGGCAAGGCCTATACAACCTGTGCTCTAGTCACCGGCACCAGCGTGAAGTGTTGGGGTCAAAGCTACTGGGGCAACGTGGGCGATGGTTTTAAAATTGATCGCTCGTCACCTGTCGATGTTGTCGGGTTGATGTCCGGTTCGCCGTCGTAACACAACCCTTGGTGCGCTCACATTGCCAAGTACTCAATACATAACAGCAAGTGCAGACTTCACTCTTGCTGCGCCAACATCAAGCAGAATCGGAACAGTTCTGCTAGCTGCAACCATCGGCAGTAACTATCTAGCGCCCTCGGCAGGAATCGGACCTGCGACCTGCGGTTTAGGAAACCGTTGCTCTATCCACTGAGCTACGAAGGCGGGGATGGTGCGAAATGTGGTGCGAAATTCGCCTACACACTCTGCGTCATCTATATAGAGGTTACTGGAGTGCGCTGAAACTCGTAGAACTACGCCAGCCGTCCGGCGAGCACCATGGCT
>CAIOHI010000194.1 GCA_903858075.1 uncultured Actinomycetes bacterium | reverse complement strand
GCCAGTGGTGAACACGCCAGGCTCTAAGTGAGCATCTTTCGTCTTACCTTCATCGTTGTGATACGAGAAATCGGTACCCATCTTGTTGCGGAAGTACAAGGTGCCTTCGCTCCCTTGTGCAACACGCTCGTTGGCATCGTTCAATACAAGTACTTCAACGTTGTCGAGTGGCTTACCCACGCTTCCGCCTTTTTCGAGCCACTCTTGCGAGCTCACTGTTGAAATGATGGAACCTTCGGTGCTGCCGTAGTACTCGGTAATTTTCGGACCCCACCATTCAATGAGGCCGCGCTTCACAGCCGGTGGGCAAGGTGCAGCACCATGCCACACCGTGCTCATTGCTGCGCCTTCAAAAGTGTCTTTCACTGCTTGTGGCAAGTCGAGCAAGCGTTTCATTTGCGTAGGCACCAAGTGCACGTTGGTACATGCATGCTCGTCAATAAGGCGCAGCATTTCTGCAGAGTCGTACTTGTGCTGCATGACGACCGAAGAACCGCCCACCATGGGGAAGAATGAAAATGCCCACTGCGCGGAATGGTAAAAAGGGCCGCACAACATGGTGCGACCAGGAATAGGCAGGAAGTTAGAAAACCCTGCAGCAATGAGTTTCATAATGTCGGGAGTGAGCGCCATGCCACCTGACAGTGCGCCACGCACACCTTTAGGCCGGCCCGTTGTACCAGAGGTGTAGAACATTGGCCCACCGAGCATTTGGTCGAGCGGCTCAGCATCACTTGCACCCGCAATGAGTGTTTCAAACTCTACGAAGTTCGCGCTCTTTCGCACAGCAGCATCGGTACCACATTGAATACCCACAATATGTTGAACACTTTTTGATCGTTCGTCCTTCATTGCTTCTGCAACTGGGCCTTCATAACGCGAATCGACCAACACAACTTTTGCTTGTGCATCGTTGAACACATAGGCAAGTTCATCGGCAACCCAGTGCCAGTTGACAGGAACATAGGTCCAGCCGCCATGAGCACAAGCTTGAGCAATTTCAAACCACTCGCACTGATTGCCCGCCACCACCGCAACGGTGTCGCCAGTTACGAGACCAAGGTTGCGCAGGCCATTGACCAAACGATTCACTCGAAGGTCGAGGTCTGCCCACGTGACAGAACGAGATTCATCAATCAGCGCCACATCGGATCCGCGATCGCGTGCAAAGTCACTGGTTAAAACTGCCATAACTACCCCCTAAAGATGTTCAAATCTTACTTCGCCTACCCCACTGACGAGAATTGACACGTAAAATGGCAAAGCCCATGAGTACCACTAGCCCTGCAGGTTTTCGCAACGACATTCAAGGCATTCGTGCCATTGCTGTGGCACTCGTGGTGGTCTACCACGCTGGCGTTGTCATGCCTGGCGGGTTCATAGGGGTCGATGTTTTCTTCGTGGTGTCGGGCTTTGTTATTACCCGCATGCTGTTGAAGGAATTTGACGCTCAGGGGAAAATCAACTTCCGCAACTTCTACCTCCGCCGCATCCGGCGCCTGCTTCCTGCTCTTGGTCTCATGCTTGGGGCCACTCTTCTACTCTCCGCATT
>CAIOHI010000193.1 GCA_903858075.1 uncultured Actinomycetes bacterium | reverse complement strand
GAACTTTTAAATGCACGTTGAAACACGCCACCGACCATACGCTCTACACCCTGCTCGAATGATTGCAATTGCATACCGACTTCCTGTGAATTCAGGCTACTTGCAGGGTGGCACGCAGTGTGGGCAATGCGAGCCCACCAATCTGTCTAGGCTCGTTCAATGCTCAGCGCCGGCAAACTCACTTCTTTTTTCAAAAAGTGGTGGCTCCCATTACTTTTCTGTGTCGTTCTTCCCACCGCGGTAGTGGGAAATGTCATTCAACGCCACTCGCAGTTTTCACCCATCGACGAAGGCGCCCATTTTGACTACGTCGAGCGCCTCTACTCTCATGGCATCCCTGTCTTTGGTGACCACATGTTGACCTCTTCACTGCGTGAAATAGCATGCCGCGGCACTGCCCTAGATGGCATTGTCACTCCTGCCTGCGATGCAAAAGAATTTCCCTATGACCAATGGCCAGGCGGCGCGTGGCAATACGAAGCCCAACAGCCGCCGCTCTACTACGCCGTCACTGCACCCATTGCAAAAGCTATAGACAAGGTCATTACACGCGGCATTTTAGGCAGCATGCGAATTGTTGGCCTGTTGTGGCTCATTGCCGGCTTGCTACTGATGTGGAAAACGGCGGTGCTTCTCGGCATTTCACGACTCACCACAGCAGCTGGTCTCTTGCTAGTGGGCTTGGCACCCACCGTGGTGTACTACTCGGCCATTGTGACGAACGATGCCACCGGTATTTTCTTTGGCGCCTTGGTGTGTTACCTCGCTGCTCTCGCACATGTGAACCAACGCAGTTATGTCAAATACGCAATAGCAATTGGCTTGGCAGCAGCGCTATCAAAAATCTCATGTGTTCTCCCCACATCCATCATTGGTGGCGCACTCATATTGGTGTCGCTCCAACAAAGCGGTGGATTTGCTGCTGTGCGATCGGTGACCTCATTGCGCAACTGGTGGAACTCGACCTCAGGAAAAACCTATGCACGCACGGGAACTGCTTTACTTGTGAGTTCAGTTGTGGTGACGCTGGCATGGGTGGTGTACTTCAAGGCAACTGCAACCATCCCACCAGCATCATTGCCCACCTTCGACGTCATGCGGGCACCAAATTTCCAATTCACTACCATCTTGAATCAGGCCATGACTTTCTTCGCTCCTTTCACCGATTCATATCAGCCATTTCAATTCTGGAACAAGAGTGTGTTCGACATTTTGCACCAAATATCCCGTTACACACTTGTTGCTGGTTGCGCTGCAGGTGCATTTGTCGCGTCGCGCAAATGGTGGTCGGCAATTGGTCCACTGGTTCTTGTCGGTCTCTACGCCGGTGGCATTGCTATAGGAATTGGTATTTGGCGTACCTACAACATCAACCCCAGTGTGTCGGGTCGTTATGCGCTTCCCATGGTGCCCGTACTCGTACTCATCTTGTGTGCTGGCATTCAACGTGCAACAGCACAAAAAGTTTTTGCACTCGGCACTTTGGCATTTTCCGCAATGAGCCTGTGGATGATTATCCAAACTCCTTTGGTGTAGCTACTTCGCGTAGTCGCGCAAGCGTTGTGCTCGCCAAAACGGCCGCTCAGTATCGGGGTGCCACCTTCGTGGCGCAGGCGCACGATACGGGTCGTCGTTAAACACCGCAGCCCATTCGTCGCGAAACGCTCGCGGTACACGCAACCGAAACTCTTCGACGGCATCTTCAGTTTCGCTGTATTCATAAAACGCTGCACGCGGGTTCACCACATTGCGCAAGCCTTTTTCTCGCAAACGCAAGCTCAAATCAACCATGTCCCATGGGGCGGAAAGCGATTCATTGAACCCACCCACTTCATTGAACAATTCACGGCGCACCATGGCACATGTTGCATCGACCGCAGATACCTCGTGCAGGGTTTCTAATAGTGCACGTTGCCCACGTAAATACTTAGGCAAGTTGATATGTGATTTTTCTAAATACATCGGCTTCAATATAAAACCCATATGCAACAAACGCTCCACCGCCGAATACGCCATTGCGGTTACCACACCCACATCGGGTTCCTTTGCAAGGCGCACCAATTCTTCGCACCATTCAGGTGTATCTACTTCCAATGCCTCAGAAGCGAAAAACAAATACTCACCTGTTGCCTTGCGTGCCAACTCATTCAACACCACCGCACGAGACCGCGTATCGAGAGGCGACTCCACATACTCAATGTGTGCATACGTAGAAGCACTGCGCAAGCTTTCAACGCTCTCAGTAAAGTGTTCACGCGCCAACCCATAAACATTTCCTACCGCACCAACATGTGGCATGAGCACACTCACCGTTGGTGCACCACGTAACTCACGCACGACGTGATAGTTGCCAGGGTATTTTTCTAAACGTTGCACTTCGCCGCGAATGCCCACACGTTCGCAATGGCTTTCAATGGCACGCAACCCAGCGTCGTATGCATAGGGTTTTGCGCTTGCATTGTTCGCAACCGAACTTGTTGCCATGCGCCAGTGATACAACAACTTGCGTACGTGGCCTACCTTGCGTGCTTTTTCCGTGACACGCAAAATGAGGTCGTAGTCTTGCGAACCGTCG
>CAIOHI010000192.1 GCA_903858075.1 uncultured Actinomycetes bacterium | reverse complement strand
TTGGGTCGCACGCTTGAACAGCGCACCACTACTTATGGTCGCGTGCCAGGTGGCAACGACTTAATTAGCTCTCGCGCATGATCAACATCTAGTTTCACTTGCGCAATGAGTGCATCGGGGCCATTGAATTTTCGTTCAGAGCGCAAAAAGTGTGTGAACTGAACCTTTGCGGCTTCGCCATACAGATCTATTGATTCATCAATGAGGTGCGCCTCAAGTAATGAAGAGTTGCTGTGCTCGTAAAAAGTGGGGCGACGACCAAGGTTAATTGCACAGGCATAGCGCTCACCTGAAGGGCGAGTGTAAATACCTGCATAAACACCATCGGCGGGAAGACAGATGAAGCCAGGCACTTGAACGTTTGCTGTGGCAAAGCCAATGGTGCGCCCACGTTGGTCGCCCGTTACCACGGGGCCACGTACCTCAAAAGAGTGACCCAAAAGCGCTGTTGCTGTATCAATTTCGCCACCACGCAGTGCACGACGAATGGCCGTGGAACTAATGGGCTCCTCTACTCCATCTTCTCGTTCGAGGAGTTCGAGAGGACCGGTCGTGAAATCGTGCTGTGCCCCCTCGGTGCGCAAGAGGGCAACATTGCCACTGCGGTTCTTTCCAAAATGGAAATCTTCACCAACAACAATGTGTTGTACATGCAAACAATCGACTAGTACACGCTTCACGAATGCTTGCGGCTCTTCAGTTGATTGCTCTTCATTAAAAGGAACAACAACAACGGCATCGACACCAGTTGTGGACAACAGTTCAATTTTCTGCTCAAGGTCGGTGAGCAATAGTGGTGCCGACTCGGGCCGCACCACTGATGCTGGGTGCTTATCGAAAGTCACCACAACGCTCAGTGCATTGAGTGACTTCGCCTGCTCGCGCACTGCGGCAATGACTGCTTGGTGACCAAGGTGCACACCGTCGTATGCGCCAATGGTGAGCACACAACGCCGCTCAGGCCACGGCGATACCGATAAGTCGCGAACAACAATCACGTAAGAAACACTATCCACTAAAGGCAATGACAACTGTTGGTTTTGCCAGTGTCAGGCCTAGTCCTGTTTGTGATGCAGTTGGTTCGTATACGCCCAGCAGCACTTCATTTGGGCCATACACGCTCCATGGACCATCGCCTACCCAACCCAGTGCCACATCAACAGGCAGCATTGCACCATGCAACGCACGATCTGCTGTTTCAGCATCAAGGTCAACCCGCGCAAGGTGCTCAACAAGACCCACTTCGCTCAGCAACTGCGGGCTTTCCAACGCTGAGGTCATTTGTTCAGTGAATCGCCCTACTCGCGTGCGGCGCAAGCGACGTAAATGTGCCCCACCACCAAGCAAACGGCCAAGGTCGTCGGCCAAAGTACGTACGTAAGTTCCTGACGAACATTCAACACTCATGCGATACACCAGTGGGTCATCGGTTGGCTCGATGTCGAATCGAGAAATATTCACTGGCCGCGCCTTGCGCTCAATCTCTACGCCTTCACGTGCATATTCATGCAATCGCTTTCCGTCAACCTTCAGTGCCGAGACCATGGGTGGCACCTGCAAAATGTCACCCGTTAAGTTCTCGCGCACCACGCGCTGCACGTCGGCCGGCGTGACCGCACTCATATTGAAAGTTTCAAGCACTTCACCAGAATCATCGAGCGTGCTCGTACGAGAACCTAAAACAACTTCTGCAACATATTCTTTGTCGGCACCTGAAACGAACTGCATCAAACGTGTGGCGCGGCCCACTGCAACAACCAATACTCCGGTTGCATCGGGGTCAAGAGTTCCTGCATGCCCAATGCGACGTTCACTTAAAGACTTGCGCAACGTATTCACCACATCGTGGCTGGTGACTCCTGCAGGCTTATCGATGAGCACAAGTCCATGCACCTGTGGCGGGCGCCGCTTTGCCATGTGATTTATTCGGTATCGGGCACCACGTAGGTGCCTTTTTCCATTGCCTCACGACGCTCGCGGTCGATGCGCAATACTTCGTCAATGCGAGCAGCGGCCCGAATGACGGTGTCTGGGCGGAAATCGAGAATAGGAGTTTTCTTCGTACGAATTTGGCGACCCACAGACGACTGAATGCGAATGCGCAGCTCGCCAAGTGTGGTCAGAATTTCTTCGTCGCCCGCTTCGTCTGCAAGAGAGTCGTAATAGACAATGGCTCGGTTGAGCTCGGCATCGACGTCGATTGCCGTAATGGTGACAAAGGCCAAGCGCTCGTCATCAATGCGCACTAGTTCCTCGGCAATGACCTCACGAAGGAGTTCATTAAGACGGGCCTCGCGGGGATATTTGTGGGCAGATGAACCGCTTGAACGCTTTCGCGGCTTAGACATGTGCTCCACGCTACCTACGGCACCCCTTCGCCCCCTACCATGTAGGAGTTATGTCTGCTGATTTTCCTTCCTTTCGCTACAACGCCACCTTTGCCGCAACCCTAGAAAGCAAGTGGCAAGACTTCTGGGAAGAAAATGCCACCTTTAATACTCCAAACCCTGCCGGGCCTTTAGCAGAACCTGAAAAGGTCGCAGGCCGAGAAAAACTCTTCGTGCTCGATATGTTCCCTTACCCCTCGGGCGCAGGGCTGCACGTTGGGCACCCGCTTGGCTACATCGGCACCGACGTGTTTGCGCGCTTCAAGCGCATGACAGGTTTCAACGTTTTACATGCTCTTGGTTACGACAGCTTCGGCCTGCCTGCAGAGCAACACGCAATCGCAACAGGCATTCACCCACGCGTGAACACCGAGACCAATATTGCCAACATGCGTCGTCAACTGCGGCGCTTAGGTCTTGGGCACGACCCACGCCGCAGCGTGAGTACAACCGACGAGAACTATTACCGCTGGACACAGTGGGTATTTCTGCAGATCTTTAATTCTTGGTTCGACAAAGAGTTAGGCAAGGCACGGCCTATTGCTGAACTGGAAGACCTCTACTCCTCAGGCAAACGCAGTGTCGACGATGGCCGCTCGTGGTCAGACCTTTCTCGCAATGAGCAACGCAAAGTAGTCGATGCTCAGCGCTTGGTGTATCTCACCGAAGCACCAGTGAACTGGTGCCCTGGACTTGGCACGATTTTGGCCAACGAAGAAGTGACCGCCGATGGCCGCAGCGACATTGGTAACTTCCCCGTCTTCAAGCGCAACATGCGCCAGTGGATGATGA
>CAIOHI010000191.1 GCA_903858075.1 uncultured Actinomycetes bacterium | reverse complement strand
TGCGCCACCCGACCCGAATGCATTCGATCGGGCATTGCTGCGCAGACTTGTGCAAGAGGGCCATTTGCTGAACCTCGATGGCATTTACTTTGCCACCCAAACTCTTGACCGCGCCCATACCGTGGTGAAAGAACTCCTTGGTCAACACCCCGACGGCATTACCACCAGCGCTTTTCGCGAAGCAGCCAACACAACACGCAAGTATGCAGTGCCTCTCTTAGAAGCACTCGATGCCCGAGGAATTACTCGGCGCCGTGGCGACCTGCGTATTGCTGGACCGCGATTGTAAATTGTTCTAGTGACGTTCGCGATAATCGCGTGCGGCACCTTCAATTGGTTCCACTTCAAGAGTAATTCCGTCAATGGCTACAACATTGACCGCCGAGCCCGCAGGAATGGGAGTAGCACGGTTGGTGCGTGCACGCCATGAGCCCTCATGAACGCGAACAATTCCACCGGGGGCAAGTTCTTCAAGTGCAACTCCTTGCGCACCAATCATCCACTCACGCCCAATAGTGGGAGTGGCAAAACGTGTACGCGTCATTGATGGCATACCCACAATGAACGTCAGCGCAAGACCACCAATACCCACCAGCAACGTGATCCATGATGGGCGCAAACTCATACTGTCGATATCGCGAAAGAGAAAGAGTGAACCTCCCGCAAACGCAACAATGCCGACGCCTGTCCACAGTCGCGGCACACCTACTTGTACATCAACAGAGAACGCAATCATGGCAAAAAAGATGACGGCAAGAGCAAACCCGTTCACTGGCAAAACACCCAGACCAAAACAGGCGAAAACTGAACAGACGGCTCCAACAAAACCCGCAACACCAATACCCGCAGTAAAAAACTCAAAAATGAGCAACGCCAACCCGATAGTGAGAAAGAGATATGTCAATGGCGGGCTTGACACCGTATGAAAAAGACCTGGGGTCAGACCCAATTTAAAAAATCTTGCAGTTGTTGCTTCGCGTTCAATTTGTCCGTCGGCAGCAATTTTTTCCGTCACTGTGTCAAGTACTTTTCCGTTGATACTGAGACCATCGAGTGCAAAAATCATATTTTTCATCACTGGCACACCTTCGTCACTGCCAGAGAATTTCAACGCACCTGTTTTACGTGCATCGGCAAAACCCAAGGTGTTGCCTTGCAATATTTCGGTACTCTTACCAAAATCAAAAGTGACACCCTTCGCGTCAAGCGGAGTTCCCATGTTGCCAATGCGTGTACCCGGTGCCATTGCGGTGACATCGGCGGCGGCAAGCAACTGTGCGGCGAGCCCATAGAGCCGTGAGCCCGACGGCCCCACCCAAATAGCAACAGGAACTTTCGCGGCAGCCACTCGTTCAAGCAATGCAGTAACTCGGTCGCGGCTGAGCGTTGAACCACGTGTATTCATTTGGAACACCAGTGCCTGTGCCCCTTCACTTGACGACCTGTCAAGAGCATCTTCCATTGCCTGGGCTTGAATTTCGTCAAGCAACCCACTGACCTCTTGCACATCAACTGTGGGGAGCGAAGATTTTTCTTCGGCAGAGGCATTTTGTGCGCCCATAAGTATGAGTCCGCCCAGTGTTACTGCCAAGATGAGTTTTCGCATTCGAACCTCCGGAGGGTGAGTGGACCCGAATCAGTTTTTCACCGCGTCCCGCGTCTTCATTGTTGCGGGAAAAGGTGGCGTAGGGAAATCGAAGATAGCCGCTGCTCTTACTCTTGCTGCGCACCGCTGCGGTCTCACGAGCCTTTTGGTGGAAACCGACGGAAAACCGGTGCCTTCTGGCATTTCGAGCCTCAGTTTGACCCCTCCCGAGGCCCTACGGGAGTATCTCGACACCAAGGGGCTAGGACGCATTTCACGTCTCATGATTACTACTGGTGTTCTCGATGTCATCACTTCAGCGGCTCCTGGCATTGACGACCTGTTGGTGTTGGGCAAGGTAAAACACCTCGAGCGCAGTGATGCTGCCGATGTCATTGTGGTCGACGGCCCCGCTGCTGGGCACGCCATCACAATGTTAAGAACGCCGCAAGCTATTTCTGATTCTGTAAAAAGTGGTGCGGTACGTTTACAAGCCGATGAGATTTTAGAAATGTTGCGAGACGGATCACGGTGCCAAGTGGTACTTGTAACCATTCCCGAACCCACTCCTGTACAGGAATGCATCGAGACCGCATATGCCCTTGAAGAAGAAGTGGGCGTGAAACTCGCTCCCATTGTGGTGAATCAAGTTGATACCTCTGAGCCGTTAGATATTCCATTCTCGTTACCAGAGCACTCTGCGTTAGTACAAGCAGCTGAATTTCGTAATGCGCAAATTCTGCGCCATCACACGAACATCAAAAAATTAGAAGAACAACTTCCCCTTG
>CAIOHI010000190.1 GCA_903858075.1 uncultured Actinomycetes bacterium | reverse complement strand
CTTCCGCCTACGCAAAACATTGCGCGCATTGAAGAACCATATTTCAAGGTGGGCATCATTACGCCAAAGGACTACACCGGAACTCTCATGGAGTTGTGCCAGTCACGGCGCGGAGAAATGCTCAAAATTGAATACCTCTCTCCCGATCGCGTGGAGTTGAGTTACGCCATTCCGCTTGCAGAAGTGGTTGTCGACTTCTTCGACCAAATGAAGAGCCGCTCGCAGGGTTACGCCAGCCTCGACTATGAACTCGATGGATACCGCGAATCACACTTGGTGAAGGTAGATCTCTTACTCAACGGCATTGCTGCCGACGCTTTCAGCACCATTGTGCACCGCGACCGCGCCTTCGACTACGGGCGACGCATGTGCGAGAAGCTGAAAGAACTGATTCCCCGCCAAATGTTTGATGTGCCTATTCAGGCAGCTATTGGCGGCAAGGTCATCTCTCGTGAAACCGTGAAAGCAAAACGCAAAGATGTTTTGGCGAAGTGCTACGGAGGCGACATTACGCGTAAGCGCAAGTTGCTGGAAAAGCAAAAAGAAGGCAAGAAGAAAATGAAATCCATCGGGCGCGTAGAAGTGCCAGGAGATGTATTCATTGCTGCTTTGAAGCTTGACGATTGAGTACCCGCATGGCCGATACCTTCCGTTCGCTAGAGACGCGCAATGCGAAACTCTTTTTCAGCGGCTTGCTGGTGAGCAATATCGGCACCTGGATGCAATTCACTGCATCGTCACTACTTGTTTATCGCCTCACAGGAAAAGCAACCGACCTTGGCTTGAATGTGATGTTCCAGTTTTTGCCCATGTTGTTACTCGGTGCATGGGCAGGAGCGCTGTCCGATCGTTACAACCGCCTGCGGCTCACGCTTTTCACTCAAAGTGGATTAGCGCTGCAGGCAATAGTTCTTGGCGTGCTCGACCTGACAAACAATATTTCATTGACAGCTGTGTACGCATTGTCGCTCGTGTTGGGTTTGGTGAATGCATTCGATAACCCTGCGCGACGTGGCTTGGTCACCGAATTAGTAGAGCCAAAAAACATCAGCAATGCCGTGTCGTTGAATACAGCCGCAATGACTGGCTCGCGTATATTTGGTCCTGCACTTGCAACACTTTTGGTGGGTCCATGTGGCACTGGCTGGTTGTTTATTTTTAATGGCCTATCCTTTGCTGCCATTTTGTTCAGCATCTTGGCAATGGACACTTCACAGTTGTACCCAGCGCCGCGTTCGGCGCGAGGCGGAAAGCCAGTGCGAGAAGCATTGTCTTACATTCGTCAAGACAGGTCTTTATTTGCAGTATTTATAGTTCTCACCATCGTGAGCACATTTGCTTTCAACTACAGCGTGGTATTGCCAAAACTGGCCGACCAACGTTGGGGGAGCGACTCGGGCTTTGGTTGGTTGCTTGCCATGATCAGCGTGGGCAGTTTATTGGGCAGTCTTTTCACTGCTGGTCGCGCTGTGGTAACTGTGCGCTATTTCGCTGTGGGCTGTGCAGTGCTTGCGGTAGGGAACCTTGCATTGGCCTGGTCACCAAATTTGTGGTGTGCCTTTATTGCCGCTGTGCCACTTGGCGCAGGTGGCGCAATGTTTATTTCCGGAGCTAATTCAATTAGCCAAGTACAGGCACCTGCCGACATGCGCGGGCGTATTTTGTCGCTCACAGCGGTTGCATTTTTAGGTTCCACCCCCATCGGTGGACCAATTACCGGTTGGGTGGCCGACCATGTGAGCATTGAATGGGCCCTGGGCTATGGCGGCGTCATCACAATCGCAAGTTTATTGCTGCTCTACGTCATGCTTCCTGCAAAAAAGGAAGCTCTTCAACAGGAAGCATTGGTGTAATGCATTCTGTCATGTGGTTTCGCCGCGACCTGCGTGTGCACGACAACGAAGCACTCAGTGCTGCGTGCAGCGAAAAGGAATGCATCCCATTATTCGTGCTCGACCCTGTCTTTCTCGATCGCTCAGGCCTCCCGCGCTTAACATTTCTCTTTGATGCATTACGGGCGCTGAATGAATCGTTGGGTGGTGCGTTAGTTATTCGCATTGGCAACCCCGTTGAAGTGGTGCCAGCATTTGCCGCTGAAGTGAAAGCACAAACCGTTTTTGTCTCGAAAGATTTCGCGCCGTACGGTCGCAAGCGCGACATTGAAGTTGCTACTGCCTTACGTAGTGGAGGCATGGCATTGCGTGGTGTGGGCAGCCCCTATTGCGTTGAACCCGGAACCGTACGGAAAGACGATGGCAACCCGTACGCGGTGTTCACTCCCTTCTCAAAGAGATGGGCAGGGCATTTGCTTCCGCATGAAGAAAGCGATGCTTTGTTTTCTTCGGTTGCTCCTGCGGGGCTAGTGCCAACAACACCTTTGCCGTCGCTAGCCGAATGCAGTGCTGTTTTGCCTGTAGCAACAGAGAAAGCAGCTCACGACCGGTGGGCATGGTTTATTGCCGAGGGTCTCAATTCTTATAGTGAACAACGCAACCTGCCTGCAGTAGACGGTTCCTCGCAGCTCTCTGCCTATTTGCGATTTGGTCTCGTGCATCCGAAACAACTCATTGCCGACTTGGGTGATTCACCAAGTCATTTGGTGTATCGCAGTGAGCTGGCATGGCGAGAGTTCTATGCCGATGTACTTTTCCATCAGCCGCACACTGCATGGAACAACCTGCAGCCAAAAATGAACAAAATTTCATTAGATACCGATGCACGTGCCAAAGAGCGGTTCGCATTGTGGTGTGCGGGTGAAACTGGATACCCCATCATCGATGCCGGCATGCGTCAACTGTTGGCCACGGGTTGGATGCACAATCGTGTGCGCATGATTGTGGCGAGCTTCCTTGTAAAAGATCTGCACTTGCCATGGCAATGGGGCGCAAAACATTTCATGAAGCACCTTGTAGATGGCGACATTGCATCGAACAATCACGGTTGGCAGTGGAGCGCAGGGAGCGGCACCGACGCAGCGCCGTATTTCCGTATTTTCAACCCACAAAGCCAGTCAGAAAAGTTCGACCCCACAGGCGCTTACATCAGAAAATATGTTGGCGAACTTGGTGACCTAGAGGGTAAAACCATTCATGTGCCTGGGGCTGATGGGCGAGCAACATACGCCGCGCCAATGGTGAACCACAGTGCAGAACGTGAAGAAAGCCTTTCTCGTTACAAGGCCGTATCGGGCAAGTAACCTAGATACCAGATGCTTGACGAGAGAAAAACCGCCATTCTTCGCGCTGTTGTGCAGGAATATATAGCTACCGGACAACCGGTGGGCTCGGCACATATTGCCCATACGGCAGGCGTATCGGTGTCGTCGGCAACCGTACGTAACGACATGGCAATGCTCGAGCAAGAGGGCTACCTTGTGCAGCCACACACATCTGCTGGCCGCATTCCAACCGACAGGGGTTACAGGTTTTTTGTTGACACCATGGTCACCACTGCTCAGGCGGAACGCGTTACTTCAGAGCAAGTAGGAAGCTTCTTTCACCATTCCACCGGCCGCGTTGAAGAGCTCTTGCAAAAAACTTCTGGTCTATTAACCAACATGACCAACTATGCGGCATTAGTAGTTGGCCCGGCAGCCGATGTGGCCACAGTTCGTAGCGTGCAAATTGTGCGCTTGTCGTTGCATATGGGAACCGTTGTTGTGGTGTTGTCAAGTGGTGTTGTGCAAAGTGAAGCCATCGACCTCGACGATCAACTCTCCGATGCTCAAGTGGCAGCAGCAAGTGCCCACTTAAATGCAGCAACCTACGGTCACGTGTTCAACCAGGTGCACCTTGCTCCCAGTGGCGATGTCAAAGTTGATGCCCTGTGCTCTGAAGCGCTGTCGCTTTTGGTGCCTCACCAAAGCGATGCCAACGTCATTGTGGGTGGCGCTGCCGCAATGGCGCAGGCCTTCGATGCCGTAGATGTTGTGCGTTCGGTATTGCAAACCCTTGAGCAGCAATATGTTGTGGTGTCACTTGTGCGCGACGTGCTCGACAGAGGTTTATCGGTAGCTATCGGCAGCGAACACGGCGTTGAGCCTTTAGCCGCATGTTCAGTAGTAGTTGCGCCAGTCATGGCCGATGGTGAAAAATTAGGAACCGTTGGGGTGCTTGGGCCAACACGAATGAATTATCCGCAGGCGTTGGCAACAGTTGAGGCAGTGAGCACACAATTGGGTCGACGCCTTGCAGACGGAAGTTATGGAGCAATGAGTAATGGCTAGTGATTTTTACGACATCCTTGAGGTGAGTCGCGGCGCATCGGCCGAGGAACTCAAAAAGGCGTATCGCAAGCGTGCTCGCGAATTGCATCCCGATGCCAACCCTGGCGATGCAACTGCAGAAAACAAGTTCAAAGAGCTCAGTCGCGCCTATGAGGTGCTCTCCGACCCACAACAACGTGCTCAGTACGATCGTTTCGGCGAGGCTGGCGTTGGTGGCGGCGGTGGCGGTGGCG
>CAIOHI010000189.1 GCA_903858075.1 uncultured Actinomycetes bacterium | reverse complement strand
GAAACCTGCCTGCGAACGATCGGGAACAACTGTGCTCATGTCAACTCATCTCCAACATAGACCCTGACACGTGTTGCAAAGTCACATCCACGCTCTTCGTAGTTCTTGTACCAATCGAAACTCGTGCATGCAGGCGACAACAGCACCACTTCATTGGCGCTGACCTGAGAGCCAGCAATTTCAATTGCCTCTTGCATGCTCGTGGCAATTGTGGTCGGGCAGAGACCAGTGAAAGCTGCCGCAATTTCTTGAGCACTTTCTCCGATGCACACCACTGCTTTGACATGCTCATGCTCGAGGGCGAGTTCCGACAGATTCAAACCTTTATTGCGGCCACCAGCAATCAGAACAACACGTGGAAAGGCACGCAATGCAGTTCGTGCCGCATGTGGAGAGGTTGCTTTTGAATCGTCGAACCAGCGCACACCATTTTTTGTTGCGATGAGTTCAATACGATGGTGAGATGGTTCAAATTCTTGCAGCGCTTGAACAACACCTGCCCGAGTACCAACACCAGTTTCCAAACACATTGCAGCGGCAGCAAGTCCATTTTGCACATCGTGAGGTAAAGATCGCTTCAACTTGTCTTGAGCGATAAGAACCCCCTGAGGCCCAACGAGTTCGTTCAGGCTTGCAAAATAACTACTTTCTGAGGTGTCGCCAAACGATACGAACCGCCCCATGCTCTTTTGTGCCACGGCAGAAATGTCTTTGTGGGCGAACGGTGCGACCACAACATCACCCGGTTTCACGTGCGCCCAAATTTTTGCTTTAGCAGCCACATAGGAAGTAAAGTCGTAGTGCCAGTCGAGGTGGTCGGGCGCAATATTGAGCCAGGTTGCCGCATTTGCGCGAAATGTACTGGTGAGCGCTAATCGAAAACTTGAGCACTCAACAACGAATGCCTCTGCATCACTGTCTAGGGCATCAATGAATGGCGTCTCTGTATTCCCTACTGCTGCAACACGTGCTCCGGAGGCACGAATCATTGCTGCAGCCATGAGGGTGGTAGTTGTTTTGCCGTCAGTACCGGTCACCGCAAGAATCGGACGTGGTCCGCCACTGCGTGACTGCTCCCACCGATATGCCAATTCAATTTCTGACAACATTTCTTTTTGCGCATCAATAGAAATTGCAAACAACGGGTGAGTTTCTGGAACTCCCGGAGCAGGCATCACGCTGTCAACGTTTTTTACCAAACTGGCCAGTGCGCCAAGATCGCCTGCAGGGAAAATTTCGGCACCGAGTTCTCGCCCAAGTTGTTCATGCTGGGGAGACAACTGATCGTCAGCAAGTACTACTTCGTTGCCGCGCGCAACGAGGGCACGCGCAACGGAGGTTCCGGCTATTCCTAGCCCATAGACCAAGACCCTGGTCATTGGCCAACTCCTCGCGTGAAGTCACCAATAAATACGGCTAGTGCGGTTGCAACACAGATTCCTTGGATGATCCAGAATCGAATGATGACCGTTGTCTCTGGCCAACCCACTAGTTCAAAATGGTGATGAATTGGCGACATCCGCAAAATGCGTCGTTTGCGCCCAGATGCTTTAAATACACCCATCTGTACTGCGACCGACCCAGCCTCAAACACATTGATACCGCAAATGAGCATCAAGAGAAGGTGCGTGTTTGTGGTGACCGCAAGCAGACCAAGGGCTGAGCCAATACCGAGTGCCCCAACATCTCCCATGAAAATTTTTGCTGGCGCTGCGTTCCACCATAAAAAGCCGCCGCACGCACCAGCAAAGGCCGCGGCAAGAACAGCTAAGTCGAGTGGATTCACTAGTCCGTATACCTCGGGGTTACGAAACGCCCAGTATGCAATGACTGTGTACGCAAGAAATGACAACAGAGCAGATCCACCAGCAAGACCATCGAGACCATCGGTCACATTGACGGCATTAGTTGCACTCCACACCATGATGGCTGCCCAAATAACCCACAGAGGCCATGGAATGTCCCAACCCGGATACGAACTACGTGTGATGGAAATAGTGCTGCTGACATTTGTTGCGGTGACTAGCCACCAGAGAAAAAGAACTGTGATGCCAAAGGTGAGATAGCCCTTTTTCTTCCAAAAGATTCCGCGATTATGCGCTTTGCGGACCTTAATGAAGTCGTCGAGAAACCCCATGAATGCCATGACAAAAATACATGCCCACATAATGAGGGCTTGATTAGAAAACGCGAGGCCATGACGCAGATGTGCAACAAACCAGCCAATGAACGCTGAGATAACAATTGCCGCACCACCCATTGTTGGAGTGCCCTGTTTGGCCATGTGGTGTGTTGGACCAAGATCTTCTTTGCCCAAAATGGGTTGACCCCGACCAATGCGACGAAAAAAACCAATGAGGTAACGAGTACCGAATAATGAGCCCATCATGGCGATGGCTCCACCAATAAAGACGGCAATCATGAACTGACTGCCTCTTTTTGCGCAAAGGCCAACTCAAGTTCCTCAACATCGCTGAACGGCAGGCTCATGGTTCCTATGAGCTGCAATGTTTCATGCCCCTTCCCCGCAACGATGACCACGTCTCCGCTTTGCGCAAGGTTCACCGCATGGGTAATAGCTTCACGACGGTTAGCAATTTCCACCGGTCTAGTTTTGCCCATTCCCGAGCAAATATCGGCGATGATGGAGGCGGGGTCTTCAGAGCGTGAATTGTCACTCGTCACAATAACGATGTCTGCAATTTCACTTGCAACTCTTCCCATCTCTGGCCGCTTCTCTCGGTCACGGTCTCCACCACAACCAAACACCACGATGACGCGTCCCTTGCCCGCCGATGCTCGCGCGGAGCTCAGCATGGCCTGCAGCGAATCGGGAGTGTGTGCGAAATCGACAAATGCGTGAACTCCACTGGAGTTGGAAACTTTTTGAACACGTCCCGGAACTACCTGCAAAGCCTCAAGGCCTTCAACTATCGCTTCTAGCGAAACGCCGTACACCTCAGCAGCCGACGCGGCAAGAAGAGCGTTGCTGACGTTGAATAAGCCCCCGAGTGGAAGGGCTATGTTTTTTCCACGCCATGTGAATGTACTGTTCGCCAAAGTGCTCTGAAGATTCTGCGCCTCGTTGATTGATACACGGACAAGGTCACTGCCCGCATAGCGACCTTCAAGGGATTCTGCCAACTTCATGCCCCATGTGTCGTCAATATTGACAATCGCTACGCGTGTTGTTGTGGTGCTGAACAGTTCAGCTTTTGCCTCAAAATAGTTTTCCATTGTTCCGTGAAAATCGAGGTGATCATGCCCAAGATTTGTAAAAATTCCGGCGGCAAATTGCACGCCCGCAACACGCTGCAACTGCAGTGCGTGAGAAGTTACCTCCATCACAACCGACTGCGCCCCCTCATTAATTGCCCGTCGCATCTCGCGTTGTAAATCGGTTGCTTCAGGCGTAGTTCTCTCGCTGTTTAACGTTCCAAAAACGTGAGGTGACATACCTGCACCGCGCAATATTGAACTGAGCATCGCAGCTGTCGTTGTTTTTCCATTTGTGCCCGTCACACCAAAGACAGGAACTTCTTGCGACGGGCGTCCGTGAACCACGTGTGCCGCATATGCCATTGCCCTGCGGTCATCAAGAACCTTGAGGAAAGGCAATGGATACTCGGCATCTTGGGTCACCAGTAATGCACTTGCCCCACTCGACGCAACTGCATCTACAAACTGATGGCCGTTAGTTCTTGCTCCCGATATGCAGCAAAAGAGGGTGTCAGCATGCACTTTTCGAGAGTCATGGTTCACATCAGCAATATGAACATTGGCAACATTGCCCACATCCGTAGCTAGTAAACCACGAGACGCCAGTTCTGCTGCTACATCTTGTAGTGAAACATGCATTCGCTTAGTGAGCCGCTTCGTTCGCGCGAGCGTAAGGGTCTACCCGACTACATGGCTGAGTAGTTGCCGCTGGCTTAATGCGAAGTT
>CAIOHI010000188.1 GCA_903858075.1 uncultured Actinomycetes bacterium | reverse complement strand
CCAGAAGCTTGTGGGTAAAACGCCACCATCGAGTTGGAATCCATCGGAGCAGACTGATAGCCACAAGGATGTAGAGCAGAGTTGATCCGGTTTCCGCCAGGTCTTCTGCTGCATCTGCAACATTTTTCGATGCACCACGAATTCCTTTCACATCGTCAACCATTTCCAAGTGAAGCCACATTGCTCCAACCGACAATGCACCTAGCCAACGGTGCCACACGTACATGCGGTCAACTCCACCAAAGATTTGTTCAAGTGGCAGTATGCGCGTGGAGAGTAAGTTGCTCCATGTCATCATCATGATGGAAACGGCACCGATGAAGAGAGCAAAGGCAGCGTTGTCATCGCCAATTGTTTTCGTGAAGGCAAACCACCCCACAAAAATTGTGAAGAGTGCCATTCCCGGGCCTATCCAGGTGTAGTTCACACGAGGTGACTGGGGAAGTTGTGGTTTCGTGAGGCGCCAGTCCGCAGGCGTACCCAGAAGCGTTTTAATTGTCGTGAGCACTTTTTCGCTAACGCTTTGTTCCATTATCAAACCCTACTTACATTCATTGATTGGGAAATGAAGAAGTTGCCAGACGTGCAACGCGTTGTATGAGAGCGTTGACGTCGGCAATTCCTTCGAGTTTTATCTCTAGCGGTCCGTCAAGCAGCAGGGTGGCAAGCCCATGACCAACCGACCATAGAAATGCAGTATGTGTTTTGATGTCATCATCACTGGCGCCGTTGCCAAGTGCTGCGGTGACTTCTTCGAGCAAAAGATTGAATGCACGGTCGGCCTGAAACAGCGCGCTCGGGTAATTCTGTAAATCACACAAGTCGTTACGCATCATCACGCGGAAGTGCCCCGCATGTTCAAGTGCGAAGCGGACGTATGCCTCACACATCCCACTGATTCCATCATTATGGTCAGCAATGAGCGCCTCAGAAAGTTTGGAAAAACCCTCCTCGGCAATTGCTGCAAAAATTCCTGCTCGGTCGCCAAAGTGGTGATACGGAGCTTGATGAGAAACGCCAGCGTCGCGAGCAACTTTGCGCAGTGAAATGGCATCGGGCCCTTCATCGCGGGAAATAGCAACAGCAACATCTAAGACAACTCTGCGGAGGGGGTCGGCAGTGGCTACAGACATCACTTGACACTATCTAGTTTTCGTACTAGACACTGTCAAGTATGAATATTCATCCGAACCCCCAAGTCCAGGCCCGCCGTTGGCTCGTATTGCCAGTGCTGTGTATCAGCCTTTTCATGGTGGTGGTCGACAACCTCATCATCAACGTTGCATTGCCGACCTTGTCTACTGAGTTGGGTGCCTCAACCAGTGGCTTGCAATGGATTGTTGATTCGTACGCATTGGTCTTTGCATGTTTGCTTCTCGCCTTCGGTGCCCTGGGTGACAAGCTCGGGCGCAAAGGCCTCATTCAATTCGGCATGGTGGCATTTGTGGCTTGCTCAGTGTGGGCATCGTTTGCACAATCCACTTCGTCACTCATCATTGCGCGCGGAGCAATGGGCATAGGCGCTGCTGCGATCTTCCCTGCAACGCTCGCCATCATCATCGATATCTTCCGTGATCCGGTGGAACGTGCGAAGGCAATTGGTGTGTGGTCCGCAGTATCGGGAATGGCTGTTGCGTTTGGGCCAATCTCGGGAGGGTTACTCCTGGAACACTTCTACTGGGGCTCTGTATTTCTCATCAACTTGCCCGTTGGTGTTATCGCACTAATACTGGGGGCAATTCTCATCCCTTCATCGAAAGATCCCAATCCACGTGGGCTTGATGTGCCGGGATTCATTTTGTCGATTGCCATGGT
>CAIOHI010000187.1 GCA_903858075.1 uncultured Actinomycetes bacterium | reverse complement strand
CTTCTTGCCGAAATCATGCAGCGCGTTCTTGCGCAGTAATTACTACTTGCCTGGGTCGAGACCCAGTAAGCCGCCAGCACCGAGTGTTCCGGTTTTGCGGTATACCTCAAGCTTTTCGCGACTGTCGTCAATGTCGAGATTGCGCATGGTGAGTTGACCAATGCGGTCGAGCGGTCCAAATGGTGCGTCGTCAACACGTTCCATGCTCAGGCGCTCAGGTGCATAAGTGAGATGTGGCCCAGCAGTGTTGACCAAGGTGTAGTCGTCGCCACGACGTAGGCGCACGGTGACGGTTCCGGTGACTGCACTGCCCACCCAACGCATGAGCGGTTCGCGCAACATAAGTGCTTGTGGGTCGAACCAGCGGCCTTCGTAAAGCAAGCGACCTAATCGACGACCCATGGTGCGATAGTTCTCGAGAGTGTTTTCGTTGTGGATGCCAGTAACGAGGCGTTCGTAGCCAATGTGCAATAGCGCAAGCCCTGGCGACTCATAAATGCCGCGGCTCTTAGCCTCGATGATGCGGTTCTCAATTTGGTCGCTCATGCCAAGACCATGACGGCCGCCAATGGCATTTGCCTCGTGCACTAAATCGGTTTGCGTTTCAAACTTCTTGCCGTTGAGTGCAACGGGCCACCCCTCAACAAATTCCATGGTGACAGTTTCTTCAGCAATGGCAACTTCGCTCTTCCAATGCGCAACACCCATGATGGGCTCTACAAGATCCATGCCATTGTCGAGTTCTTCGAGCAATTTTGCTTCGTGAGTGGCACCCCAAATGTTGGCGTCGGTGGAGTATGCCTTTTCCTTGCTGGCGCGGTAGGGCAACTTGCGCGTGGTGAGGAATTCACTCATTTCGCTGCGTCCACCAAGTTCATTCACGAATGTGGGGTCGAGCCACGGCTTGTAAATGCGCAAAGAAGGATTGACCATGAGCCCATAGCGATAAAAGCGCTCAATGTCGTTTCCCTTGTAAGTGGAACCGTCACCCCAAATATCGACGTTGTCACTTTGCATCGCACGAACAAGAAGTGTTCCTGTTACCGCGCGGCCAAGTGGGGTGGTGTTGAAATATGTTTTGCCCGCGGTGGTGATGTGGAACGCACCACACTGCAATGCAATGAGACCTTCACGAACTAGTTCTTCGCGACAATCAATGAGACGAGCAAGTTCCGCTCCGTACTCTTTGGCGCGGTCAGGTATTTGGTCGAGCTCTGGTTCATCGGGCTGGCCAAGGTCTGCGGTGTAGCAATATGGCAACGCGCCTTTTTCGCGCATCCACGCAACTGCAGCAGAAGTGTCGAGTCCGCCAGAAAAAGCAATACCGACTCGTTCCCCGGCAGGGAGTTGCGTGAGGACTTTCGAGCGTGAGGCGGAGGAATCGGTACCAGACATGACTCTTACCGTACCGAGTGAAAGCACCCGTAGCGATGTTATTAACGATTTCTGAGATGAGCAGTTGCTTGCTCGCTATGGCTTCGCAATCCACTCAGATAGTCGTTTGTGGAAGTGACGTATTTTTGTCTCTTGATAGTTAGCCAAGGTGACCCCAGGCTTTTTCATGCTCTTCAGACCCTTTTGCACCTTTGGCAAGTTGTACGTGTCTTGGTTAAAAACGCGAGCAAGCAAGCCGAGCTCAGGAGCTTCTGCCCAATCGTCGTCGACGCCCAGCCAATGAATGGGTACTGCTGGTGGTTTTGGTTGCGACTCGTCATATGGCTCGAGGTACATGCACTCCATCACCGACATGTCGTGGCGGTCTTCGTATGGGCGAAAGCGATAGCAGATGCGGTTGTAAGCGCCCCACGGGTGGAAGTTGGGAAACAGCGTGTAATAAATGCTGTCGCTTAATTCAGCATCGCTAATTTCATCTGCTTTATCACCAAGGACTTCTTTCAACATTGCGCGTCCACCATCACCTGCGGTGGAACGAGCTGTTGCCCCATCGGCGAGGGTGACAATTGGTGGTTCATCAAGCCTGCGGTCAGACATCGCATCGAACATTTCTTGTTCGGTGGGAGTCCACTTGATGTGCGGGCTCGGTGTTCCATTCGGGGTGATTGCACGCGAGTAGTTGTCTTTCCAGTCATACTGTGAATTCGCATCACCAATAGCAGCGAGCAATTGTGGGTGAGTTGCAACCACGTGGAATGCCTCACTAAAAGCGTCTTGCACTACTTTCCAGTTGCAAGGAAAAATGCGTGCAACATGAACGCTCTTGTAGCGCTTTTCTAGTGGCCACTTTTCGAAATGCCATCCGAAATCTCCGAGGAATGATTCAAATGACTCGCAGTTTGGGTCGAGGTTGATAAATACGAACCCGCCCCATGTAGCAACGTTTACTTCAGGGAGCCCCCACTCGGCTTTTTCAACATGAGGGAAGTCCCACTCGCAAGGAACTTGTTTGAGCGAACCATCGAGATTCCAGCAAAAGCCGTGAAAGGGGCATCGCAGTTCTTGTGCATTTCCGTCGAACTCACGCAGTTGTCGACCACGATGGAGGCAAGCGTTGTAATAGGTTTTGATCTGACTTTCCGAAGTGCGCACCACGAGCAAGGAGATATCGCAAATTTCATAGACCAGAGTGTCGCCTACTTCCGGAATGTCTTCTTCGCGGCATGCCATTTGCCAAACGCGCTTCCACATTTTTTCTTTTTCAATTTCATGGAATTCGCGACTCGTATAGCGCGACACAGGGATGTCTTCATCGCCGAGCCAGCCGCCACTTTGCCAACGCAATACCTCGGGTACAGGGCGTGAATCGCGTTCGTGAAGATCTTGATAGTTGAGGCCCGGTGAACGAGCAGAAGTTTTGTCGTTTGATGTGATGCTCATGTGTTTCCTTTGTCGTCAATGAGTGATTGTGCGCCTGCACGGGGATTCGAGGGAACTTGGCGACCAGCGATCCACACACAAATATGCGGGTCGCATTGTTTAATGGCTCCGGTGATGTATCGGCCTTCACTGGTGAACTCGCCCGTGGCGCCATCTTTTTGCACAAGAACGGTGCCTGTGTCGGTGAGGTCGTAAAGAGCCCCTGATAATGGATGTTTGATCGTGCGCATGTGTAGCCCCCACCACTCTCAATTTTTAGTCAGACTAGTGCTGATTGAGATGAGGCTTGACCGAACTATTGCGGTGGGGAGCGACGCCCGACGCCGGCTGTACAAGCAAGGCTGGCCGCAAGAGTGGAGATCGCCAGCACGAATGCGGGGATGGCCGACCCAGTTGTGCCCGATAGGTCGAAGCAGGCGCTCACAATGTGGGTAATGCCCACAAGAACTGCCACAAGCAGGGCGAAACGTGACTGTTTCATAGCGAGCCCCATCACCACAATGGCACTGCAGTAAATGAGAGCGATAGTTAAAAAGAGTTGCACACCCTGGGCATCGACCCACCACAGGCGTTTCCCAGTGCGTTGGCTAGCAAATGCAAGAAAACCCATCGCCACGGCGAAAAGTGCCCATGTAAGAAAGAGGACACGATTCCACACGCGAGTAAGTGGTGTGCCGAAATACCGCACTAAATCGCTTTTTGCCATATGAACACGCTACTGCCACGAGGCGAATGAACGGTGTCGCGCATTGGGTCTACGCCACTAGCCTAAACACCGCTATGAACACTGCGCATTTCAATAAACTTTCCATCTTCTTCCCCATGTGGAACGAAGAGGAATATCTCGAACGTGCTCTCTCTGCTGGTCGCGAACTCTGCGATGTGCTCATTGCCGATGGCGAAATTGAAACGTACGAGCTCATCATTATTGACGATGCCTCAACCGATAAAACTCCCCAAATTGCCGACGCTGCTGCCGCCGCTGACCCTCGTGTCAAAGTGGTGCATCACCCAGTGAACCGCAAACTAGGTGGTTCCATGAAGACCGGTTTTGCCACTGCAACTGGTGACCTCGTTCTCTATACCGATGCCGATCTGCCATTCGACATGCTTGAAGTGCGCCGCGCCGTGCGTCTCATGCATTATTACGAAGCCGACGTTGTCAGCGCTTTTCGTTTTGACCGAACTGGTGAGGGCTATATCCGGTCTGTCTATTCCACTTTCTACAACGGGCTTGTGCGAGTTTTTTTCGGCGTAAAAATGCGCGATATCAACTTTGCATTCAAACTTTGTCGCGGTTCTATTTTTGAAAAAATTGAATTGAAAAGCGAAGGCTCATTCATAGACGCTGAGCTTGTCATTCGTGCAAAGAAGTTGGGCATGAACGTCATTCAGTTTGGTGTCGATTACTTTCCGCGTACACGCGGTGTTTCCACGCTGAGTTCAATGTCGGTCATTCGCAAAATTGTCAAGGAAATGTTCACTTTGCGTAAAGAACTTCGAGCCATTGAAGCCGACTGACAATTTCCCTCAAGAGTTTGATGCCGCGCCGAGTCACGTGCGTCAATGGTGGCCTGCTGCGGTGGCCGCATTGCTTCTTGTTGGAGTTGTTGCAGTTGGCGTTGCTGCGAATAGTGGTACTGACGGCCCCAGCACAACGACAACCATTGCGAGTGGCCCAACAACAACTGTTCCTGGGCTGAATCGCACGTTGAAGGCCGGCGTGAAAGGCCCAGACGTTCGTCGACTGCAACAAAGATTGAAAGATCTTGCCTTTGACCCGAATCTCATTGACGGTGATTTTGGCTATAACACCACGCAGTCGGTGTGGGCCTTTGAAAAGCTCGTGTTGAATACGCCGCGTAAAAAAGTGACTGGCTCCATTACCCCCGAGTCGTGGCAGCTGTTGCAACAAGACAACCTCATTGTGCCGCGTCGTCCGCAGGCGCCCACAGAGTCGCACGTTGAGATCTACCTTCCCGAGCAAGTGCTGGTGGTGTTCAAAAAGGGCAAGCCAATTTTGGTCACGCATATCTCGACTGGCACCGGCGAAGACTGGTGTGAAGAAGTGACCATCGACCCAGGTGAACAAGGTAACCCTGGTACCGAGCCTCTGAAAAAAGGTATCTGCGGAAATGCAGTAACGCCTGGCGGCTTTTATTATTTCTACAACCGCAAGTCGGGAACACGTCAAAGCAAACTTGGCACAATGTGGAACCCGGTGTATTTCAATGGCGGTATTGCAGTGCATGGCGCAGCCCAAGTGCCGAATTCACCTGCATCTCACGGGTGTGTGCGTATTCCCATGCACGTGTCGGAATATTTCCAAACTCTTGTTGCCTATGGCGACCGCGTCTATGTATTCGACGGTGTGAAAGAGCCAGAGCAATATGGTGCACCTGTGCCTCCTGCCGACAAACCCGATCCTGACTACACCACTACAACTAGTTCAACCACAACAACTTCAACTGTTGTGAAAACAACCACGACCATGAAGCAGAAACCAATAACAACGCTTCCGGCTCCAGTGCCGACGGCAACAACGTCTACCGTTGCGCCAGTGCCTGCAAGCACGCTGCCCTGAAATGTGAGGAACAATGGAACGAGTGCCCTACGACGAATTCTCATTGTTTCATGAGAACATTGCCGAGTATTCCTTAACGGCATCTGCGCAACCACAGGTGCAGCGCATCGTGCATCAACTTGCCGATGGTCGCACTGTGAGTGCACTGAAGTGGGGAAGTGCAGAACCACAAATGGTTTTTGTTCATGGTGGGTCGCAAAATGCGCACACATGGGACACCGTGCTTCTCGATCTTGGAGTACCTGCACTTGCCATCGACTTACCTGGCCACGGGCATTCGTCGTGGAGAGACGATGCTATGTATTCGCCGCACTCTATGGCGGTCGATATTGCTGAGGTCATTGCTCTGCATGCTCCGTCGGCGAAAGCAGTGGTGGGCATGTCGCTGGGAGGTCTCACCTCGCTGGCTCTTGCTGGCTACGCGCCACATTTGGTGCGAGAACTCGTTCTTGTCGATATCACGCCGGGTGTGAATGGCGATAAGGCAAAAGCAATTCTCGACTTTGTTAATGGTCCGCAAGCTTTTGCCTCATTTGACGACTTGTTGAAGCGCACCATTGAGCACAACCCCACCCGCACTATTGAGTCTTTACGTCGTGGCATTCTGCACAACGCCCAACAACTTGACGACGGTTCTTGGCAATGGCGCTACGACCGCCGCAGTCATATCCGCAGTGAAAACTCAGAGCCCATCTCGGGCGACGCGCTGGGCAAACTATGGGACCTCATTGGATCACTGGAATGCCCCCTCACGCTGTTGCGCGGAGGCACTTCTCCTGTGGTTGACGATGCCGATGTTGCCGAGTTGTTGCGGCGCCAGGGTCGTGCTGCGGTGCTCGTCATCGACGGGGCTGGTCACAGCATTCAGGGCGACAAGCCCCGCGAGCTAGCTGCCTTCCTAGCCACCAAAGGTGCATAGCGAGCCAAGTTTTAGTGCCTAGGCGGCTTTTTCATTCGCAGCTCGCCGTTCGACCACCTTGGTGAGACCCTTTTTCTGATAGGAAAGCAGGGCAATATTTTTTTTGAAGACTATTCAGAAACCCACATCCCGTTTTCGGATTTGTAAAGGCATACGAGACCCTATGGCAACAACTAATCGTCCCGATTCACCTGATCGTGAAACCCTCGTACAGATGTACGAGATCCAAAACAAGATCAAAACCACCGACGAGCGTTTTCGCTCAATGTTGACAAGTGGTCAAATTCAATTGATCTATTACTCGCCACGCGGACAAGAGTGCATTAGTGCTGGTTATGCCGTGCACCTTCGCCCAGACGACTACGTGGTCACCATTTATCGCGGACTCCACGACCACCTCGCAAAGGGTGTTCCTATGCGTGAACTCTGGGCAGAGTTCCTTGGTCGTTCCACAGGAACATGCAAGGGCAAGGGTGGCCCAATGCACATCACGCACCCCGACTCGGGCTTGGTAGTAACCACCGGCATCGTGGGTTCTGGTATCCCCATTGCAAACGGTTTCGGACTCGCATCACAGCTTGCAGGAACCGATCAGGTCACCGTGGTGAACTTTGGTGATGGTGCATCAAACATCGGCGCCTTCCACGAAGGCATGAACATGGCTGCTGTATGGAAATTGCCTGTCATTTTCGTTTGCCAGAACAACCTTTATGGCGAGCACACACCAATGTCAATGTCAACTGGTGTTGAGTACATCTCCGAGCGTGCCGCAGCATACGGAATGCCTGGAGTAACAGTGAATGGTAACGATCCTGTTGCAATGTGGCATGCCGCTGGCGAAGCAATTGCACGTGCGCGTGCAGGTGAGGGTCCAACTCTCATTGAAGCTCGTACGTATCGTTTCTATGGTCACCTCATGGGTGATGCCATGGAGTACATGCCAAAAGAAGAGCGCAAAGCCGCAATGGCTGCCGACCCAGTGCCAGCATTCCGTGCCTGGTTGTTGGAGAACGGTCATGCAACTGAAGCGCAGCTTGCTGAAATTGAAGACAAGATCGTTGCAATGGTGGATGATGCAGTGGAGTTCGCAATGAATAGCCCTGAACCGTCACTCGACGAGTTGTACACAGACGTCTACGAAGAAATCACTAAGTGAGAGACAACCATGACTACTACTGAACCCCGCATTATTCCAATGGGCCTCGCGCTCAACGAAGCTATGGACATCGCAATGGGCCTCGACGAGAAAGTTTTCTTGTTGGGCGAAGACATTGCCGAGCCATCTGGTGGCGTATACAAAATCACCAAGGGCCTCTCAACAAAATACGGAACACACCGTGTGCGCAAGACCCCTATTTCTGAAGCTGCCATCATTGGCGCTGCAGTAGGTGCTGCTATCGCTGGTTACAAGCCAGTTGCTGAAATCATGATCATGGACTTCATTGCCGTGTGTCTCGACCAAATCACCAACCATGCAGCAAAAATTCGCTACATGTCAGGTGGTCAAACCACAGTACCTATGGTCATTCGTACCAGCGCTGGTGCTGGTCGCCAGTTCGGTGCGCAGCACTCAGAAATGCTTGAAGCATGGGCAGTGCACACACCTGGGCTCAAGGTAGTTGTTCCTTCGAACCCTGCCGATGCCAAAGGTTTGCTCATTAGCTCTATCTTCGATCCAGACCCAGTGCTCTTTGTTGAGCCAATGCTCATGTATTGGGATCCTCAATACGCATGTGACGTTCCAGTGGGCGACAATCGCATTCCACTTGGCAAGGCAAACATTGTGCGCGAAGGAAAAGACGTCACCGTCATTTCTTACGGCAAGCAAGTACACGACGCTGTGAAAGCAGCCGATATTCTTGCTGCCGAGGGCGTTTCTGTTGAAGTCATCGACTTGCGCACCCTTGTTCCACTTGATGAGGCAACGGTTCTTGCGTCGGTATCAAAAACAAAGCGTGCAGTTGTTGTTCATGAAGCGGTCACGCGTTGTGGTTTTGGTGCTGAATTGTCAAGCCGTATTCACGAAGAACTGTTCGGCACTCTTGCTGCGCCAGTTGCTCGTGTTGGCGGACAAAACACTCCGGTGCCATACGCGAAGAACTTGGAAACAGCATTTGTTCCCCAGGTTGCCGACATCGTTGCAGCCATCAAATCACTCAACAAATAAAAAGTATTAGCTCCTAGCCAATGAGGCGAGTGAGTTCTTTTACTTCAGATTTTTGAGCTGAGGCCATGACCTTGGCAAGAGCAGTCACTTCATTGTTTTTGCCGTGCATGCCCGCATGTTCTGCCATGTGAATTCCGCCGTTGTGGTGGGCAATCATGAGTTGTCCAAAAAGTGCGTCCACTTCTTTGCCGCGAGCATTACGTAGTTGTTGTAACTGTGAGTCGGTGGCATAGCCCGGCATTTGGTTGAGGGGGAGTGGTTCATTCATCCATCCCATCACTTGGTCTGTTTCGTTTGTTTCCGATGCTTTGAATTGGCGCAACATTTGCACCATGCGGCCCGACTCTGCAGATTGAGCCACGATAATTTCACGCGCAATGAGTCGCAGCACGCCGCGCGATGCAAGACCCTCAGGTGTTCCCGCACTGGATGCATCGATGTAGACGAGGCTCATCACAACAGCTTGTTCGTGGTGAATACGCATGTCTTGAAGAAAGCCAATGTCGGACCCGTTGTGTGCCCCGCGGCCTCGAGACTCACCAACGGTGAAGGCAACGGCCCCAGAGAGCACAATGCCGGCCACAACCAGAAGGATGATGTTGAGCGGGTTCATCCACCACGGGAGGGGCTGGGAGTCAGGTTTTTGGGTGTCTGGGGCAGGCGAAGAATCCATAATTCGCAGTGTGCCACGAAAATCCGATAGAACAAGAGCCATGTCTACCCCCATCAGCATTCCTAAGCTCGGCGTTTCCATGACCGAAGGCACACTCGTTGAATGGCTCGTCGCCGATGGCGACGCCGTTACTCCTGGCGATGTGCTGTACCGCATTGAAACCGACAAAGTCGAAAACGAAATTGAAGCTCCAGTGGCCGGCACTGTTCACATCACCGGTGAAGAGGGTGAAACCTACGAAGTAGGCACCCAAATTGGCAGCATCGACTAAACCGCACACACAGAAAAGAGTCATCTCATGGAGATCTCAGGCAAGCACGCTCTCGTTACAGGCGCTGGCGCCGGCATCGGTCGCGCAACAGTCATTGCACTCGCGCAAAAAGGCGCCAAGGTAGTTGCTGCCGATATCAACGAAGATGGTTTGAAAGAAACTGCTGCACTTGCTCAAAAGGCAGTGCCTGGCGCCAACGTGGTCACGGTGAAAGCAGATGTTTCTACAGCTGCTGGTGTTCGTGCAATGTTTGCTTCGGCAACCGCAGCTTTTGGTGGCCTCGACATAGTGCACAACAATGCTGGGCTCATCTGTGGCGAACCGTTGTGGCCCGATGCTGCACTCGAGAAAATCTCTGCAGTCATTGCAGTAAACCTGGGCGGCGTTGCAATGGGCACTCAAGAAGCCATTAAGGCTCTGCGTGCTCGTGGTGGTGGCGCCATTGTAAATACGGCTTCTGTGGCCGCATTGCAGGCCATGCCTACCGACCCTGTGTATTCAGCAACAAAAGCTGGCGTGGTCCGCATTGTCGAAAGTTGTGCTGGGTTCGCATCTGAAGGAATTCGCGTGAATGCCGTGCTTCCGGGCATGGTCGATACCGACATGACCATGAAGCAAACCGGCGACGGTACTCGCCCAGCAGCATGGCTTGCACCAGTGATTGCTTCAACAGTGATGCTGACAGCAGAAGACATAGCTGTCGCAGTAATTGCGCTCATTGAAGATGACACCGCCGCTGGCCAAGCAAAAATTGTTGGCAACGTCGGGCGCGACTACAAGTAAATAATTACTTGCGAGCGAGGCGTTGTGCCTCGCTGAATGCAACGTCTTTGTCGACGCGTGGTTCTGGTGGAAGACCTAACACGCGCTCGCCAACGATGTTGCGTTGCACTTCGTCGCTACCACCAGCAATGCGGTAACCAGGTGCACCCAAAATGTGTTCGTTCCAAGCGTAGGTACCCCATTCGCCGTTGTCGGCAACTAAACGCGTACCAAGAATTTGCGAGATGACGTTGCTGATGCGCGTCATGTTGGCGGTCCACATCAACTTGCCAAGTGAACCTTCAGGGCCAGGTGTTTGCCCGGCACGCAGGCCAGCTGCGGCACGACGGTTGGTGAGTTGAGCAACTTTGTGCTGAATGTAGAGATCGGCAAGTGACTGACGAATGATGGGGTCTTTTGCAACGCCAGCCCATTCGGCTGCAGCAATGACTTGCTTGTAGGTGCCGCCTGTGTGGCTACTTGTTGAGCCACTCGAGTGGTCACGTTCAAAGCCAAGACAGGTGAGTGCAACTTTCCAGCCTTCGCCAACAGGTCCGAGTCGAAGCGAGTCGGGAATACGTACGTCGGTGAGGAATACTTCGTTGAAGTTTGCTCCGCCGCTCATTTGCTTAATGGCGCGCACTTCAACGCCAGGGGCGTTGAATGGAATCATAAATGCCGTCATGCCTTTGTGCTTTGGCACATCGAAGTCGTGGCGCGTAATTGCCAAACCCCATTCAGCAAAACGAGCACCAGAGGTCCATACTTTTTGACCATTCAAAATCCATTCGTCACCATCGCGTACTGCGCGTGTGGTGAGTGAAGCAAGGTCGGAACCAGCACTTGGTTCGCTGAACAGCTGGCATCCACAAATTTCCATGCTCATGAGTGGCTTCACAAACATTTCTTTTTGTTCTGGTGTTCCAAATGCACCAACAGTGGTGGCAATAAGTCCCATTGAGGTTGGTGGAAGTTCACCAGCACTTGGAATACGAAACTTTGATTCTTCAGTGGTGTAGGCGCGCACGTAAGTAGCGGGAAGACCGCGGCCACCTACTTCTTCTGGCCAGTTGATCATTGCGTAGCCGGCATCGAACTTCTTGCGCTGCCATGCCTTCACTGCATTCAGACGCTCAAGCTCGTGCTCATCGGAGTAGTTATGGAAGATGGCAACGTTGTCGGAGCCTTGGCCCCATTGCACTTCTTGCTCTTCGTCATCAGATTTATCCGCTTCGGGAAGGGCCTCGGCGTTTTGCTCGAGCCAAACACGAGCTTCTTTACGGAACTGGTCGATATCGGGAAGGTCTGTCACGGTCTAGACGCTAGTAGCGCACCGATTCCTGTGCGACATCGAAGCCCAAACTTCGCGCCCGACCGTGAAACTCGTTGAGAAAAGGGTCACCTCGGTACACTTTGGAGGCGGTTCGCCGTGCAGTACTGCCCTACAAACAATTGAGTGAGGTTTTTTGTGTCTACCCCAACCCTGACCGCTGGCTCGAAGGCCACAGTTCTTGTTGATCTTTTGCCAAAGTCCAGCGTCCGCTCCCGTGCCATTACACGTGACGTCGTTTTGGTGCTTGGTTTCGCGCTGCTCACTGCAGCTGCGGCTCAGGTGCAGTTCTCACTTGGCTTCACGCCGGTGCCGCTCACCGGCCAAACATTCGCCGTCTTGCTGTCGGGTGCTGCTCTTGGCATGCGTCGCGGTATTGCGAGCCAGGCCGTTTACTGGGGTCTTGGCTTAACTGGTCTTCCTTTCTACGCCGGCGGTGACGGCGGTTGGCAAAACGGAACCGGTTCAACACTGGGCTACTTCGTTGGCTTTATTGTTGCTGCAGGTGTCATTGGCAAACTTGCCGAGCGCCGTCACGATCGTGAAGTGATGTCATCACTTGCCGCAATGGCATTTGGCACCGTCATCATCTACGCCTTTGGTGCTTTGTGGTTGGCACACGACCTCAACATCCCAGTAGCAAATGGTGAAGCAAACGCCATTGCCTACGGAGTCACTCCATTCTTAGTGGGCGACTTGTTGAAACTGGCTCTTGCCGGTCTCCTCACGCCACTTGCTTGGGCAACTGTTTCGTCAAAGGGTAAGTAACCATGGCAGTTGTGCTGCGTGAGTTTGCGGCGTCACACCCAACAGATGTAGGTGTTCGCGATGGGCGCACTGCGCTTACTTGGCCACAACTCAATACGTTGGTGAACAAAATCATTAACGCAATCAATGCAAGCGATCTCGGTCCCAGTCGCCGAGTTGCAGTATTTGCAGAAAACAGCGTAGAAACCGCTCTTGCTCATTTGTGCACTTTGCATGCAGGCGGCTCCAGTGTTCCCGTGAACTTTCACTTGAATGCCGAAGAAGTTGCATACATCTTGAAAGACTCCGATACGCGGTTGTTCTTCACTGGCCCTGAAAACCTTGAGCGCGCAATTAATGCTGTTGCATTATTGGAAAAGCCAATTCCCATTGTGGTCTGGCGTCCGCAAGCAGCTGTTGGCGCAGGGGTTGTCACCCTCGATCAGTTCATTGCCAACGCATCTGAAGACGAGCCATCAAGCAATGTGCCACCGCGTCCGAACCTCATGTACACCAGCGGTACCACTGGCGTACCAAAGGGCGTAGAACTTCCGCCCACCATGTTTGCCGGTGGCAAAAATATTGACGAACACATTGCAGCATTGCAACTGAACCGTTTTGCAATGTTGGGTGCACACATTGTTGTGGGTCCGATGTATCACACGGGTCCGCTGTCGGGAGTGCGCGTGCTTGCTGCGGGTACACCCGTTGTCATTCTGGAAAAGTTCGACCCAGAGCGTGTTTTGCAACTCATTGAAACCCACAAAGTTGCCAGCAGCGTCATGGTGCCAACGCACTTCAAGCGTTTGCTCGATCTTCCGCCAGACGTTCGTAAAAAATACGACGTGTCGAGCGTGAAAATTATGTCGCACACTGGTTCGGCTTGCCCTATTGATGTGAAGCAGCAGATGATCGAATGGTTTGGCCCTGTTTTTGTCGATGCCTATGGCGCAACCGAAGTAGGAACCGTTTGTTCTATTGCAAGTGAAGATTGGCTAACGCATCAAGGTTCAGTGGGTCGCGTTGTTCCACCATTTGCGCGGTGCATTGTTGTTGACGACGATGGCAACGAGTTGCCCGCAGGAACTGAAGGGCGTCTCTTTTTCGAAGACTCCACTGGCCGCGGCGTGGTGTACCCCAATGACCCTGAAAAATCTGCCAAGGCTCACTTGCGCCCAGGCGTTTTCACTCTCGGAGAAATCGGCTACGTCACCACCGATGGTTTTGTATACATCACCGACCGTTTCAGCGACATGATTGTTTCGGGTGGTGTCAACATCTACCCAGCCGAAGCAGAAAAAGTTCTCATTGAACACCCACAAGTAGCCGACGTTGCCGTTATTGGCGTGCCCGACAAAGACATGGGCGAAGCTGTGAAAGCACTTGTTGTTCCACAAGACATCAACAATGCTCCGACTCCAGAAGAACTCATTGCGTTGTGCCGCGAACATCTCGCCGGGTACAAGTGCCCACGTACCGTGGAAATAGTTTCTACTGTGGGTCGCAATGCCATGGGCAAAATTAATAAGCGCACACTGCGTGCTCCTTATTGGGAAAGTGGCCGCACAATTGGCTGATGCGGGGGCATCACTATGGGGGAACAATGACAACTCAAAGCGGTGAAGTAGAAAAACTTGTTCTGAGTGAGACCCCTGTGCCTCATGTGCGGCGTTTAACGCTCAATAGGCCAACTAAGCGTAATGCGTTGTCGTATGCGTTACGCACACAATTGTTTGAACTATTGCGTGAAGCCGATGCAGACCCAGCAATTAACGTCATCATCATTCGCGGTGCGGGTCCAAGCTTTTCTGCCGGTTACGACCTTGCGCAAGACAAATTGGAAACGCCACCGTGGCCCATCAGCACGGCCGATGGTGCATGGGCACGTCACGTGCTCACCGGTTGGTTCGAAATGATGGATATGGCAACTCCCATCATTGCCCAGGTGCACGGCTTCTGTTTGGCAGGTGGCACCGAACTCGCCACTGCATGTGATCTTGTTTATGTTGCTCACGATGCGCAAGTGGGGTACCCGCCAGTGCGTTCCATGTCATCACCCGACATGGCTTGGCATGCCTGGATGCTGGGCATGCGTCGCGCAATGGAAGCAATGCTCACGGGCGACTCAATGACAGGCGACGAAGCAGTTGCCGCAGGTTTTGCTAACAGGGCATTCGCTGCCGAGAAACTTGATGCTGAAGTGTTAGCAATTGCCGAGCGGGTAGCAAAGGTTCCTGCCGACCTGCAGGCACTGAACAAGCGTGTAGTGCACCGTGCAATGGAGGCCATGGGAATGCGCGATGGCATGCGTGCCACCGCCGACATCAACGCACTTGGTTTCCATCAGCGGGCAAGTAAAGAATATTTTGCAAAATTCGCAGGGGGAGTCACGCAGGCTCTCGATGCGCGAGACAGTTCATTTGGTGATTATCGAACAGGGGAGAAATAGCAATGAGCAATTCCATCGATGCAACAGACATTACAAAAGTAAATATGGTGTCGCCCGAGGTCCTCGAGTGTCCGTATCCGTATTACCAACGCGTGCGCGAAGAAGCACCGGTTCACCAAACTCCACTTGGGTTCTGGGCGGTATCACGCTACGAAGACGTGTTATCGGTGGTGCGCAATCCTGAAGTGTTCTCGTCGCTTGCTCAAAGCAACTCTTTCGTCACGCCGCCGCCACCTGAAGTCATTGAAATTGCCAAGCAGGGGTATCCGCGAGTCAACACTTTGCTTTCTAACGACCCGCCATCACATACGCAGTTTCGCAACTTGGTGAACAAGGCGTTCTTGCCAAAACGTGTTGCTCAGTTAGAAGATTCCATTCGCAAAATTGCTAACGATCTCATTGATGCCTTTATTAACGATGGCAAGGTCGACCTAGTTGAACAGTTCGCTGTTGGCGTTCCGCTCACTGTTATTGCCGACGCACTTGGTGTTGATCGTGCCGACATGCCGAAGTTTAAGAAGTGGAGCGACGACTCCGTTGCACCTCTTTCAGGAATGCTCACCCCAGAGCGCCAAATTGAATGTGCCCACAGCCGCATTGAATTCCAGAAGTACATGGTGGACCGCGTTCATGAGCGTGAAGCAAATTTGCGCGACGATTTATTGTCCGACCTCGTGTCAGCACGATTCGACTCGGGTGAGCGTGCTGGCGAAGGAATGACAATGGCAGAAATGCTCGACGTCATTGCACAGTTATTGGTTGCAGGAAACGAAACCACTACAAAACTCATTGCCGCCGCAACCCTCATGCTCGTGGAAAACCCCGAGCAAATGGCCAAAGTACGTGCCGACCACTCGCTCATTCCTAACCTTGTTGAAGAGGCATTGCGCATGGAAGCCCCCGTACAAATGTTGCCGCGCTTCACCAAAGAAGATGTTGAAGTAGGTGGCGTTGCCATTCCTAAGGGCTCTGTAGTCATGGCAATGTACGGCTGCGCAAACCGCGATGGCGCAAAGTACCCCAACCCCGACATGTTCGACATTGAACGCGATAACGCCCGTACACAAATGGCTTTTGGTCAGGGACCACACTTCTGCGTAGGTGCTGCGTTGGCTCGTAGCGAAGCACGCATTGCTTTTGAACTCTTGCTCAGCAGGCTCAACAACATCGCGCTTGCAAGTGTCGACACCCCAACACATCGCGAATTGTCAATGACCCTGCGCGGCCTCACCAATTTGCATCTCACTTTCACCCCCGCCTAAAGACAGGAACCACCCCCATGCCGGTAGATCTCAACAACCTTCAAGCAACACGCTATGAAGTAGTGAACCCCGGAGAGAACGGCATTGCTGTTGTCACCTTGAACAGGCCCGAAAGTCGCAACGCGCAAAACAAGCGCATGACCTACGAACTTGAAGCATGCTTTTCTGCAGCGTCACGCAGCAGCCAAGTAAAAGTAATTGTGCTGCAGGCCGATGGCCCACATTTCTCGTCGGGTCACGACATGCGCGACGACGAAAGCCATCGCGAGTTCGATCTTGTTTTCCCCGTTGGTGGTTTTGGTCGCGAAGGCCAAGAAGGCCAAATGGCGTGGGAAGAAGAGGTGTATTTCAACATGTGCTGGCGTTGGCGCAACTTGCCCAAGCCAGTTATTGCTGCAGCACAAGGAAAAACCATTGCGGGTGGTCTCATGTTGCTGTGGGTAGCCGACATCATCATTGCTGCTGACGATGCAATGTTTACCGACCCCGTTGTGGGAATGGGCGTGAATGGTGTTGAGTATTTTGCTCACCCGTGGGAGCTTGGGCCTCGTAAAGCAAAGGAAATGCTTTTCACTGGCGGATGGTTTTCTGCGCAAGAAGCCGCCGCAACAGGCATGGTGAACAGAGTGGTTCCTGCTGCTTCACTGCACGAAGAAACTATGAAGATGGCGGCAATTGTTGCGCAGCGCCCATCGTTTGCCTTGAAGCTTGCTAAAGAAAGCGTGAATCAAACCCTTGAAGCACAAGGACAATGGAATTCATTGCGTACCGCATTTGTGCATCAGCATCTTGCCCATGCAAACAACCGCATTAAATTTGGAATACCAGTCGACCCGGGCTCCAGTCGTAAGTCATAAGAGAATTTCGCATAGCATTTTGATGTGACAAAAAATGCCGAAACCGTGGTGCGCAAACTGGGTAGACCCCGCGCCGTTGACTCGGTCGACACACGAGTGCGTTTACTTGCAGCCGCTCGAACCTGCTTTGGACAAAATGGTTATGAAAAAACAACCAATGCTCAAATAGCAGAAATTGCCGGCATCACTACGGGCGCCATTTATCACTACTTCCCCTCAAAAGTGGAACTGTATGCGGCAGTATTTGAGGGCGTTCAAGATTTCATTTATTCCGAATTTGAATATGCCATCAATGAACACGACACGTTGGTAGAGCGCTTCAACAGCATTCTCGATATTTCTGTACGCATTAACCGCGATGACCCCAGCATCGCCGGCTTCGTTGTAGATGTGGCCTCTGAAGTACAACGCAACCCTGAACTGCGCAGCGTCACTTCACTTTTGCGGCACCGCACCGGTGCATTTCTAGAAAAGCTCTGCGACGATGCAGAACAAAACAATGAGATCCGACCCGGGGTATCTCGTGAGTCTCTGCAGGACCTCCTCAATGCACTTTTGGCGGGCCTCTTGCGGTTCTCCACTCTCATTAACGACTCGGCTCGCCATGGGGCAGCGGTTGAAGTCTTAAAACTCATGCTGAGAAACGCTGTATTTACCTCAGGGCCATACGTGGTGCTCCCTTACCGTGGGCCAAGTGAGTCTCAGCTCGCAGTCTGAATCGCACAAAGGTCGCTAAAGGTGCGAGAATAAGACTATGACAACCCAGATCCCCGTGGCCGAAGAACTTTTCACCTGGCCTTCTGACTCACCCCAACTCATCGGTACACGTTTCCCAGAAAGCGGCGTCACCACCTTCCCGCAGTCGAAGTCTTGCCCAAAGAGTGGCAGCGAAAACGGTGAGCGCGTTTTGTTGCCTCGTATTGGAACTCTGTGGAGTTGGACCGTACAAGGCTTTCTTCCTAAGTCACCTCCTTATGCCGGCAAGGAAACAGCAAAGACCTTTAAGCCTTATGGAGTTGGTTACATTCAACTCGGCAACGAGGTTATTGTTGAATCGCGTCTGACAACTGCAGAGGCAAGTGAGTTGAAAATTGGTATGGACATGGAACTCGTCATCATTCCTTATTCCACCGATGACGATGGCAATGAGCTCATTACTTACGCATTCGCACCAGTAAAGAAATAACCAGAAAGTTTTATTGAAAGGCAAAACCATGGCAGAAGATGTAGCAATTATCGGAATCGGAATGCACCCCTTTGGGCGCCACGAAAACACCGGAATGGAAATGGGCGCTTATGCCGCTCGTGCCGCGATGAAAGACGCTGGTTGCGACTGGAGCGATGTGAACTACGCCTTTGGTGGTTCAGCATCTGCTGGAAACGCCGACAGCATGGTGTCTACCCTGGGCCTTACTGGCTTGCCTTTTATCAACGTTGCTAACGGTTGTGCAACCGGTGGTAGTGCACTCATCAGCGCTTACAACGCCATCAATGCAGGTGCTGCCGACGTATGTATGGCTATTGGTTTCGACAAGCATGAAAAAGGAGCTTTTGCTCCCGACCCTGCAAGTCATGGTGTAGGACAGTGGTACGGCGATACCGGCCTCATGCTCACCACCCAATTTTTTGGTATGAAGATTCAGCGCTACATGCATCAATTTGGTATTTCTGAATCAACTCTTGCAAAAGTTGCAGTGAAGAACTTTCATAACGGCTCACTGAACGAAAATGCATGGCGTCGTCAGCCGCTCACTGAAGAGGAAGTATTGAACTCCCTCATGTTGTCAAACCCTTTGACGCAGTACATGTTCTGCTCGCCGGGTGAAGGTGCCGTTGCCTTGGTGCTCGCCCGCGGCGACATTGCCAAGAAGTTCCAGACAAAGCCTGTGTACTTGCGTTCAGCAGTTTTGCGCAGTCGTCCGTTTGGCAGCTTTGAAGTGTTCAACTCGTGGTTGTCTCCTGATCGCGGCGACAGCCCATCTGTAGGTGCCGCGGCAGCAGCATTCAAAATGGCTGGAATGGGACCAAGCGATATGGATATCGTGCAGGTTCAAGACACCGAGAGTGGTGCAGAAATTATGCACATGGCTGAATGTGGTTTCTGTGAAGACGGCGAACAAGAAGACCTCATTCAGAGTGGTGCTACCAATCTCGACGGTCGCTTGCCCATCAACACCGATGGTGGTTGCTTAGCTAACGGTGAGCCCATTGGTGCGTCTGGCCTGCGTCAGGTGTACGAAAGTGCTTTGCAGTTGCGTGGCGATGCTGGTACTCACCAGGTGAAAAAACCCATTAAGACTGCTTTCACACATGTGTATGGTGCTCCTGGCATCAGCGCTTGCACCGTGTTGTCGAACTAGACGACTAGGAAGTGATAACTCGCGAGCGTTGTGCTCTGCGAGCCGTGTCGGTCGCAAGCACAGCAAGTGCCACCCAAATCAGGCTGAACCCAACTATTCGCGTTGCATCGAGTTCTTCGTGATACGCCAACCATCCGAGTAAAAAATTGATGGTGGGTACCGAGTATTGCAACGGGCCCAAAACGGTCAGCGGCACGTGCTGTGCCGCGTAGCCAAAGATCCACAGCGGAATAACGGTAATGACTCCGGTGCCAGCAATGAGCACCCATTGCCATGTTGAAGCATTCTGCATTGCGCTATCGCTGTTGCCGCCTTGAGTGATCATGAGGACTATTGCAGGCAAAAAGAGAAACATCATCTCGCCAGACAGGCTTTCAATTGACTTGAGCGGTATCTGTTTTTTGAGTAACCCATAAAGCGACCACGAACCTGCAATGAGCAAAGCAAGATATGGCACGCGCCCGTAGCCAACGGTGAGAATTCCGATGGCGGCAACAGCTAACGAGATAGTTATTTTTTGAGCGGTGTTGAGCCTCTCTTTCAAGACCGCCACGCCTAGCCACATGGTGCACAGTGGCGCCATGAAGTAGCCGAGTGCAGTTTCAATGACGTGGTCGTGAGCAACGGCCCAGACATATGAACTCCAGTTCACCGTCACCAAGATGCTGGCGGCGAAAAGGCGCCAACCCATTTCCTTTGAACGCATGGCGCTGGTAATGATGCGTAGGCGCTTGTGCCAAATGACTAATGGTGCAAGTACACAGAAGCTGGCAAAAATGCGCCAGCCAATGAGTTCAAAGGGGGGAAACCCGTGAAGGTTCTTCCAGTAGATAGTGAGTAACCCCCACATCACATATGCGCTCACACCGGCGATGAGGCCAGAGCGCATACGCGGGTCGGGGGAACTCAGAGTGTCGACTTCCAGCTGTTGAAGTAAGTGATTTCTTCAGCAGGGCGGCGCTTGCCCACTTTGAAATCTTCACCGGTGTAATACGCAACAGGAATGAGCGCAAGCTGCGTAACAGTGTCGGGCAAGCCGAGCAACTGTGCTGCTTCTTGTTCATACTTCAAATGCAAGGTGGTGTAAGCGGTGCCCAGGCCACGCGAGCGCGCTGCCAGCATGAAACTCCATACAGCAGGAAGAAGCGAACCGTAGTAGCCGGTTTGAGCGTGAACATCTGAATTGGTGGGAAGGCGGTCGAGGCCGATGGGAATAAGAAGTGCAGGAACTTTCTCGAGAATGTTTGCCAGGTAGTCGGCTGAGTCCATAATTCCGTCTGCGTCTGTGCGGCCTTTTTTCTCAACCTGGTTGCGCTGCATTTCGATGTATGGGAGGTACGCCTTGCGGTACAGATCGGCAAGACCCATCTTTAGGTCTGGGTCGTCAACCACCATCCAGCGCCACTTTTGCAAGTTTGAGCCAGCTGGAGCCTGTGAAGCTAAGCGCACGCAGTCGATGAGCAGCTCGCGCGGAACGGGCCGGGTGAGGTCGAGGCGCTTGCGCACGGCCCGAGTGGTGGAAAGGAGGTGGTCTGTCTGGTCCAAATTGAAGGTAAATCCCATAAGATTTAGACTAGTGGTCTTAGCCCTTGGGGCTGATGCCAGAACAATTCTCGATTGAAGGACCCCACATGACTGATGCCAAGAAAATCTCACCACGCCAAGAGTGGAGCGAGGCCTTTGAGGCGTCGAAATTGCGTGAGGGCGAATACACCACCATGTCGGGTATTCCTATTAAGCCTGTGTACGGGCCAGAAGACGCCGAGCACCCTGGCGTGTACCCATACACACGTGGGCCGTATGCCTCTATGTACCGCTCGAAGTTGTGGACCATGCGTATGTTCGCCGGCTTTGGTACTGCTGAAGACACCAACTGGCGTTTTAAGGAAATCATCAAGTCGGGTGGCGACGGACTCTCGACGGCGTTCGACATGCCCACACTTTTGGGCCTCGACTCCGACGATGAAATGTCGGAAGGCGAAGTAGGTCGTTGTGGTGTAGCTATCGACACTTTGGCCGACATGGAAGACCTCTACTCAGGCATCGACCTGGCACAGATCACCACGTCAATGACTATTAACTCGCCGGCTGCCGTTATTTTCGCCATGTTCATTGCACAGGCAGAAAAAGCTGGCGTGAACCGTGCCCGCGTTGGCGGCACTTTGCAGAACGACATCTTGAAGGAATACCAAGCACAAAAAGAATTTGTGTTCCCCCCACGTCAAAGCATGCGCTTGGTGCGCGACACCATTGCGTTCACTGCCGAGGAAATGCCGAAGTGGCACTCCATTTCAATTTCGGGTTACCACATTCGCGAAGCGGGCTCTACAGCTGCTGAGGAATTGGCATTTACTATTGCCAACGGTTTTGCATACGTAGAACTTGCGTTGCAAGCTGGCTTGCCAATTGACTCATTCGCACCACGTTTGTCATTCTTCTTCAACGCACACATTGACTTCTTTGAAGAAATTGCGAAGTACCGTGCAGCTCGTCGCATTTGGGCACGTTGGTTGAAAGAGCGTTACGGAGCCAAGCTCGACCGCTCAATGCAATTGCGTTTCCATACGCAAACTGCAGGTGTGTCGCTTACTGCGCAGCAGCCAGAAGTAAACATTGTGCGTACGGCAATTGAAGCTCTCGCTGGTGTTTTGGGTGGTACGCAGAGCCTGCACACCAACTCAATGGACGAAGCACTAGCTTTGCCTACCGAGAAGACCGCACGTATTGCATTGCGTACACAGCAAGTAATTGCTTTTGAAACCAACGTCACCCATGTTGCCGACCCGCTCGGTGGTTCATGGTTCGTTGAAGAACTCACCGATGAAATGGAACGTCAGGCAGAAGAGATTTTTGCTCACCTCGACAAACTTGGTGAAGGCTCTATTCT
>CAIOHI010000186.1 GCA_903858075.1 uncultured Actinomycetes bacterium | reverse complement strand
TGACCTCGCCGAGCGCGAACGCTGGCCTTTATATATTTCAGCATTTAAAAAAATAGTCTCAGCCACCTCGACTGATCATGCACCATGGTTTGTGATTCCAGCAAATTCGAAGTGGTTCCGCGACTTGGCAATAAGCGAGGTGGTGCGAGCGACAATGGAAGATATGAACTTGCGTTGGCCGAAGCCGTCGATTGAGGTAGAGCCAGCGCGTCGAGCGTTGAAAAAGTTGCGTTAGATCTGGTTAGGTGTTGAGTATTCTCTCATGCATTTACCCCAGGCTCATCGAGCTCACCCATGCTGAAATTGCACAGGTGGCGGGGGCTGTGTTTATCTTGACCCCTGAAGGAAGTCCATCTGGTATCAGCTAAAGGAAGATTCTGTTTGCTTATTGCCAAGAAATGAACTAACCGCGAATTCGTGCGGCCAGTCCACTTTCGCGATTTATAGTGCTCATCACTGCACTCGTGATGGAATCTTCACTTGCAATGAGCACAAGGTGTTTGCTTGCACGTGTGACTGCGGTGTAGAGCAACTCTCGGCGCAAGAGAGGAGAACCAACTGGAGGCACCACTACAACGACAGTGTGGTATTCCGAGCCTTGTGATTTGTGAATGGTGGTGGCAAAGGCAACTTCAATATCTTCGAGCGCGGAGGGCTCAAATCTTTGCTCCTGGGTGGAAAACACAACACGGCGACCGTTAGGAGTATTCACCACGATGCCAGTGTCGCCGTTAACGAGACCGGTGCGTAGATCATTGCGCGTGTTGAGAAGTGGTTGGCCAATTGCGCCACGAGTGGTGGGTATGTCCAATGTGTCGGCAATGAGCTTATTCCAAGTTGAAACGCCGTATGGTCCTTTGCGGTGGCCACACAGCACACGAACGGAGGAAAGCGAAGCGAGTGCTTCATCGGCATTGCCAAGTTTTGCGTGGCGGTGTGCATCTCGGTAGCCCTGTAAGTGTTTGTCGAGTTGAGTGAGAACTTTTGCCGACTTGGAAGGGTTGGCAGATGAGTCGGGCAATGTAATAAAAGTGATTTGGTTGCCATGATCCTTAATGAACTTGAGTACATCATCGGCATCTGCTTGGGAAAGGCTGGCCTCACTGATGTTGGTAGCGAGTTGACCGATGTCATTGACCTTATTTGGGTTGCTTTCGTCGGCTTGACGGCGATTCGTAATCAACTTGGTAATTGGGTAGGTGCCGTCGCCATGGAGCGATGCAATGTCTGGAAGTACCGCGCCGGCTTCAACACTTTTGAGTTGTTGCGGATCACCGACGAGTACGAGTTTGGTGGTGGGAGCGAGCGCTTCAAGAAGGCGTGCCATGAGGGGAAGTGACACCATGGAGACTTCGTCGATAATGACCACATCGTACGGCAAGAAGTTTTGAGCATGGTGAGCAAAGCGTCCGCGGTTACCTGGCGACCACCCCAATAAGCGATGTATGGTGCTTGACGTTTTTATTACATTTTTAATGAGTTCTGTATGTGTTTTTGGAAAGTTCGGTAGTTTGCATGACGAATCCACAGAGGCAGTTACTTGTCGAGCCGCTTTGGCGGTCGGGGCGGCAATGGCCACGCGCAATTGAGTGGTTTTACCTGGAGCGCTATTGTCAGTGTGCTCGCAATAAAAAGCGTGCAACATGCCGGCAATGGTGTAGGTCTTGCCGGTGCCAGGGCCGCCGAGAAGAACAGTGGTGTTGTGTGTGAGCGCTTGATAGACCGCTAATGCTTGGAGGTCATTGGGTCCGTTTTTAAATATATTGCTCACCCATGTTTGTGCTTGAGCGGGAAGAGGAGTGGGTGTTGCCGTGAGGCGCGTGCGCAATTCAACAGCTACAAGACCTTCGTCGGCCCATTGCCGAGTGAGGTACAACATGTTGCCAAAGAGTACGAGAGGTTTGGTGTAGTCAATATGGTCAAGGTTGTCTGGTTGTGCTTCATGAACGAGTGGACTAGCAGCAAGATGCTGGCGCCATTCGGTGGGGTCTCGCCACTCTATTTTTTCTTGGAGTTGAAGGTCAATGTCCTCGTGAGATGAACCAAGTTCGTCTCGTACTTGTTGTCGCACATTGTTCAAGTTGACACACACGTGCCCATTGACAGGCGCCCACACGGCAATAGCAACTGACAGGTAGTCAAGAAAAGTTGCGCTGGTGTCGCTGGTGGAAAACACAGCATCGGTAATCCTCTGAGCCGCATGCACCTCTGTAGCAGTAAAAACCTGTGCAGTAATGAAGGGCTGAAACTCATCATGCGTGGTGGTAACGGAGAGTGAGGCCATATCAGTTGCCCTTTCCGGCAAAGAGGGCATCGAGTGCAAGCACAAGTGCGGTTGCAGGTCGCCAGTGATACACACCGTACGGGCGCGGCGTTGGTTCGTCGGTACTGTGGCCTGTCATGCCACGTATATAGAGGTATGCAGCACCGCCAAGGTGAATATTGGGGTCGTACCCAGGTTGGCGCCAACGCAAGTAGCGATGCAGCGCAACCGAGTACACGAGTGCCTGCAAGATGTATCGATTTTTTACCATGGAAGTCACCAAATTGTCTGGGTGGTATGCAATGAGTGGGTTCTCTTGCGCGTTGGTGGTGTTGTACAAGCGGTCTGTTTTATAGTCGGCCACGACATAGACGGGGGAGCCAGTGTCGGTGTTGATGCGAAATACGGCGTCGATAAAACCATTCATATAACCCGCAACAGTGACGGTAGAAGGATTGCTGGCAATGTCTTGCGCGAATGCAGCGAGGTGTGGGTCGAGATTGCCGTGTTGAGACATGAGTGAACCAATTTCGCTCAGAGAAAACGAACCACTGTCACTTTGAGGTAGGTGAAAGTTAAATTCAAGTTCGGAAAGTCTGTGAGTGGCGCCAAGCGTGCGCAATGTGTTGCTGGCAAATGGTCCACCGAGTGGGGCATGAATAGAAGCGATGATGCCATCTGTAATTTTTATGCGTTGTTCAGCGCTGTGGCTATTAGTGAAACGATGTTCTACTTCGTTGTGTACGTCTCGGTCGAGCACTGCGCTTGCAGGATTAATGCTGTCGATG
>CAIOHI010000185.1 GCA_903858075.1 uncultured Actinomycetes bacterium | reverse complement strand
GCGCAGTTTTGTGACGCGCCGAGTGGTGGCACGCCAGGCTGTTGGTGCCATCTTGAACCTAGAGGCCTCGTTCCAAAAGACTGAAGATGCTCCAGAGGTAAGTGCCACAAAGTTTCCTCAACACTTGTCGCAGCCAGAAGAGCTGGAATCAACAACCTGGAGTGATTTTTTCGACAGGCGATGGATTCCCACCGAGCAAGTTCCGGCGAGTGATCGCGATGGCGTGGGCAGAGTTGCAGCGTGGATGCGTGTAACAACACCCACTGGCGACGACCCGTTGTTGCATCAGTGCGCACTTGCCTTCATTTCAGACGACCTACCCACCGATGCGGTGTTTAGTTCGTCGCCCGATGCACGTGCTGCAGCCGATGCAGGCACAGCCTTTAGTGCAAGCCTCGATCACACCATTTGGTTTCATCGCCCGTTACGCGCAGACCAGTGGCATTTGTATGAAATGTCCTGCAATGCATTTGTTGGTGGCCGAGGTTTGTCGTTCGGCTACGTATTTGCCCAAGATGGCGCACACGTGGCAACAGTGGCTCAGGAAACACTGGTGCGCTGGCGCACGTAGTTCACATATGGTGAGACTGCTGCATCAAAAAGCGGCTGCAGAAATTGTGCATATTTCGTGGTGATGTGGTCACCGTCGCGGTTCACCAAAATGTTGCCCACAATGGCGGGGCACTTTGTAGCACCACAGAGCCAGTTACTGATGTCGAGCACCTGCACTTCATTTTTGGCACCCGCATCGATAATGGCTTGAATGCGTTCAACGCGGTAACCCTTTTCACGGTCATAAGTGCAACGCGGAACATTTTTAATACTGCGTGACAAACAAATGGGCACGTTGTCGCCAGGGTACGGCGTATCGGTAATGAGAATCGGAGTAATTCCCGCAGCCTTTAACTGCGTCAGTAATTCTGTTTGTGCTTCAACTATTTGCTCTGGCAAAAACGGATTACGTGTGTTCACAGCCATAAGTTTCACGGATGAAGAAATGAATACCACCTGCACTTTTTCCGCAATCATCATTTCAATAACGTTCTTGCGCCACGGCCTGCACTGAGGGTACGTGTTTGACGAAAGCATGTTCCACGTGATGAGGTCAATTGGTGGACAACCCGATTTCGTGAAGGGCAAGAAACGCCAACCTTGTTGACGAGCAGTCATTTGAATAGTGGGAAACCATTGTGCGGCGTGTGAGTCGCCAAAGAGAGCAACGGTGAACGGCGATCTTTTTGCACCGTATTCACACTTCTTAGGTGTAGATGGGCCCACACTCACGTGACAACCATTGTCGTAAATGATGGGCTTGTCACCCATGGCCGCACGTAACGTTGGATCCAAGTTTGAAGGAACTTCTTGCGTAAGGACACCTTGTTCAACTGCGTCAAGCGGTGCAGCAGAGCTCACGATGACAGGAGGAGGCAAGGGAATGGTTGTTGTCGTTTCTGCAGCAGGTGCCACTGTTGTTGCAGCAGATACTTGAGTAGTTGTGGTCTGCATTGCAACGGGTGCTTCAGCGACTACGTCGCTGGCCAATGATGATGAATTCGTTTTTAAAATAATTCCGGCAGCAAGACTCACCGCAATGAGGCCACCTCCCATGGTGAGTGCGAACATCGGTTTGAGTTGAAGCTTCGCGGAATGGCGCACGGGGTTCTCGACAAATGCGTACGACAAACATGCGCCGCAAAATGCAATGCCCAAGAGAAGAATGCGTTCGGTTGCATTGAGCGTGTGGCCATATGCAGCTTCGCCAATAATGAGCGCAGGCCAATGCCAGAGGTACAACGAATACGAACGAGCTCCAATGAATTGCAATGGCTGAAACCGTAAAAGCACTTGTGGGCCGTAGCGATTGTCGTCGCCAGCAATAAGTACGCACAGGGTTCCTAGAACGGGAAGCAATACGGCATAGCCAGGGAACAACACTTTTTCATTGAAGAGAAAACAACTGGCAATGACAGCAACGAGGCCAAGCCAACCCATAGCAGCTCGTAACCACGCCGCGATGCTGTTGACGTTGTTCCATGCAAGTGCGAGAAGTGCACCGAGGCCGAGTTCCCACGCACGTGCATGAAGCCCAAAGAATGCCCACTGTTGTGTGGTGTTGGTTTGCCAAATACACACTGCGAACGATGCAATGCTGAGAACGGAAATACCGACAACGGCACGTGTACGGAAACTGCGTGAGCGCCAGAGCAAGAGCGCCAAGAGCGCAGGCCACACCACATAGAACTGCTCTTCAACAGCGAGCGACCAAAAATGTTGCAGCGCCGAAGGCGGCAAAGTTGATTGCAGGTAGTCGGTGCCGCGGTTGGCAAAAGTGATGTTGGCAAAAAACCCGGCACTTGCAATGGCGTCTTGCCCAAGGTCGCGTAAGCGCAGGGGTTCGAGCCAGATGCGGCCAGCAATGACGGTCGCAACAACTACAAGTGTTGATGCGGGCAATAAACGCCGCGCACGACGGGCATAAAACTGGCGCAAAGAGATGCGCTTGTTTGCGCCGTACTCACTTGCCAAAAGCGACGTGATGAGGAAACCAGAGAGGACGAAAAAAACGTCAACGCCGACAAAGCCGCCACGCAAGGCGAAGAAGTGCGCGTGGTACAAAACCACGACACCAACTGCTAGAGCCCGCAGGCCCTCAATGTCGCGGCGTTTCATAGAGATATTGTGGTCGAGACCGGCGTCGATCCGGTGACCTTCCGCTTTTCAGGCGGACGCTCTGCCGACTGAGCTACTCGACCGTGACAGATGTAAACATCTGCACACGCGGTCCCGACGGGACTCGAACCCGCGACCTCCGG
>CAIOHI010000184.1 GCA_903858075.1 uncultured Actinomycetes bacterium | reverse complement strand
GGGAGAGAACCCCTTATTTGGTGCCAATAAACGTCAGGTGGGGGTCGCCGAAGGAGCAACCGCCCCGGAACCTCTCAGGCCAAAGGACCGGCGAGAAACTCACACGCTGGAAAGAATGTGCTTGCACATCACCGACGGGGAAAGCGAATTTTTCGCGAAGCTCTCAGGTTCCCAGACAGCGGGGGCTGTTCAACGTTTTTAACGACCCTTAAAGAACAGCAAGTTGCTGAAACTGGAGCCTCACATGAAGTTGTCACCATCGCATTTTTCGCAAGACCGTTTTGCGCAGCGTCATATTTCCGAAAGTGAACAAGACGTACAAACCATGCTCAATGCGGTGAGCAGTGGCAGCATCGGCGAGTTGTGTGCAGAAATCGTTCCCAGCAATATTGCACTCAACACGCCTCTCGATTTACCAGAGGCCCTTTCTGAGAGAGACGCCACCGCAGCGCTCTTAGAACTCGCTAACAAAAATATTGTGGGAAGAAGCGCCATAGGCATGGGCTACTTCGGAACCATTACTCCGCCGGTCATTAAGCGCAATGTGTTGGAAAATCCGGCCTGGTACACGGCATACACGCCATACCAACCTGAAATATCTCAAGGACGCCTAGAGGCATTGTTGAACTACCAAACAATGATTTCAGAAATCTGCGGCTACGACATTGCCAATGCTTCCCTTCTCGATGAGTCAACTGCAGCCGCCGAGGCCATGGCAATGGCTCACCGCGTTTCGACATCGGAGTCGAACACTTTCTACGTTCATGAAGATGTACTGCCGCAAACACTTGCCGTATTGCAAACACGCGCAGAGCCCATTGGCATCAAAATTGAAGTAGGAAATCTTGAACTATCGAAGTCGCAAGATTATTTTGGCGGTCTCATTTCGGTTCCTGGCGTCAGTGGTCACGTGCTTCGCGATGAAGAAATTTTAAGTTTCGCGGCAAATATGGCTGCCGTTAATGCAATCAGTATTGCGGCAGTCGATCTGCTGTACTCCTGCATTGCAACTCCAGTTGGACATCTCAATATTGATATCGCCATAGGAACCTCTCAACGTTTTGGTGTGCCCCTCGGGATGGGTGGCCCACATGCAGCTTTTATAGCAATCAAATCTGAATATTCACGTTCGCTTCCTGGGCGGCTCGTCGGCGTCAGCACCGACACAGAGGGTCGACCCGCTTTGCGTCTTGCATTGCAAACCCGCGAACAGCACATTCGCCGAGAAAAAGCGACATCAAATATCTGCACAGCGCAAGTGCTGCTTGCCAACATTGCAGGTTTTTATGGGTCTTGGCACGGTCGTGAAGGCCTGCAGAGCATCGCCTTACGTATTCACTCGTACACATCAGTTCTCAGAACGGCTTTATTGAGCGCAGGACACACCGTTACGAACGACACATGGTTCGACACCTTAAGCGTTATTCCTCGCAGTGGAGATGCTGCAGCACTTGTTTCCACTGTTGCAAAAGACGAATGGTATTTGCGACATTCAACGCCAAACGAAGTAGGCATCTCGATAGATGAGACGATGACCATTGAAGACCTCAATACGCTTGCTGGCTTTTTTGGTTGTGCAGGTGAAATTCAGAATTTGTGGTCAACCGAAGTGGAGTCGTGTTTCACTCAAGTGCGCGAAGACTCTTTTCTTAATCACCGCGCATTCACCAACTATCGCACCGAACACGAGATGCTTCGCTACCTTCGGCAGCTAGCCGACAAAGACTTAGCTCTCGACCGCACCATGATTCCACTTGGCTCATGCACAATGAAGCTGAATGCCACATCGCAAATGGAACCCATCACTTGGCCTCAATTTGCAAATATCCACCCATTCGCCCCAACGAACACCCAGTTAGGTTCACGCGAACTCATTGATCAATTAGAGAAATGGCTGTGCAGTATTACCGGTTACGACGCAATTAGTTTGCAGCCCAATGCAGGAAGCCAAGGAGAATTCGCTGGTCTATTAGCCATACGTGCCTATCACCAATCGCGCAACGAGGCACACCGAAACGTCTGCCTCATCCCATCGAGTGCACATGGCACGAACGCTGCGAGTGCAGTGATGGCAGGCATGAAGGTGCACGTCGTGAAGTGCGATGACGAAGGCAACGTCGATATGGGTCATCTTGAAGAACTGTGCAGCCAACATTCAAATGCGCTTGCAGCCCTCATGATTACGTATCCGTCTACGCACGGTGTGTTTGAAACAACAGTCACCAATATTTGTCATCTCATTCATGAGCATGGTGGCCAGGTCTATGTCGATGGCGCGAATCTCAATGCTCTGGTTGGCTTGGCTCAACCAGGGAAATTCGGCGCCGACGTGAGCCACCTCAATTTACATAAGACGTTCTGCATTCCCCACGGAGGAGGAGGACCAGGCGTTGGCCCTGTTGCCGTCAAGGCGCACCTTTCAGCGTTCTTGCCAGCAGTGCACCAGTACAACTCACCAAGGCAACTAGAGGCAGCACCTGTGGGTCCTGTTTCTGGGGCACCATTTGGTTCTGCTGGAATATTGCCCATTCCTTGGATGTACATCAGCACAATGGGCCCGCATCAATTGCGCTACGCAACTGAGCGAGCCATCTTGCATGCCAACTACATCGCGAACAAGCTGGGCACAGCTTTTCCTGTCTTGTACACAGGAAACAACAACCGCGTTGCTCATGAGTGCATTCTCGACCTGAGGCCGCTCACGAAGTCAACAGGTGTCAGCGTTGACGATGTTGCAAAGCGCCTCATGGACCTTGGCTTTCATGCACCCACCATCAGTTTTCCCGTTGCTGGAACACTGATGGTAGAACCAACGGAAAGCGAATCACTGAGCGAGATTGATCGCTTCTGCGATGCGATGTTGCTCATTAGGCAAGAGATTCAAGATATTGAAAGCGGCCTCATTGATGTTGAAGATTCTCCACTGCGATTCGCACCACATACCGTGGTCGACGTCGCTGGCGAGTGGAATCGCAAATACAGCCGCAGCACTGCCCTCTACCCCAGCGTCACTGGTCTTGCCCGTAACTACTTCCCACCAGTTTCACGTATCGATGCAACATCTGGAGATCGCAATCTCGTCTGCAGTTGTGCGCCTCTCGAAGAATACGCTGAAGCTCACTATCAGTCGTCTTAAGGAAAGGCCGAGCAATGGAAAACGAAGATCTTGCCGCACTACTTGGTTCTGCACAACAAGTGCTCCAACATCTTGTGACGACCATGGAAGGTGCAGCAGAAACGATGCAAAACATCAATCGTGCTGCTGTTCGCATTAACTCGCTACTCGATGAGATTGAAGAGCCGCTACGCGCTGTTATTCCTTTTCTAGCAAAAGCCGCTAAATAGCTTTTTTATAGAACGGGTACGACACCACTCGTCCTGGCAGCTCAGTTCCCCGCACATCAATTGCGACTTCGTCGCCTATTTCTATATGGGTTTGAACGAATCCGAGCGCTATGCCGTGTTCAAGCATCGGTGAGAAATTGCCACTCGTTACCGAACCGATAACGACTCCGTCTTTCAAAATAGAGCTACCTTCGCGTGGTGGACGCCGACCCTCGGTGAATAAGCCCACGAGTTTCTTCGTCACTCCAGCTTGCTTTTCACGCTGCACTGCATCTTTGCCCTGGAATTCATCTTTATTCCAGCCGAGGACCCACCCCAGGTTCGCTTGTAGAGACGTCATTCCCGAGCCAAGTTCATGACCATGTAACGGAAGCCCAGCTTCTAAGCGAAGTGTGTCGCGTGCCCCAAGACCTGCTGGAAGCGCACCATTGTTCACGAGTTGGTTCCATAGTTCCGTGGCAGCAGAAACTGGAACAG
>CAIOHI010000183.1 GCA_903858075.1 uncultured Actinomycetes bacterium | reverse complement strand
GCCGTTGATGACATTCATCATGGGAACAGGTAAGACGTGCGCGTTGGGGCCGCCGACAGAGCGAAACAATGGCAAAGCAAGTTCGTCGGCTGCTGCGTGAGCAACTGCCAAGCTCACTCCAAGAATTGCATTTGCTCCGAGACGACCTTTGTTTTCTGTTCCATCAAGGTCGATGAGTTGATAGTCAATTGCGCGTTGGTCGAGTGCATCGCTACCAATGAGCGCTTGTTGAATTTCAGTGTTCACATGGTGCACGGCATTAAGCACGCCTTTACCCGAGTAGCGCTTTGGGTCTTTGTCGCGAAGTTCCACTGCTTCGTGCTCGCCAGTAGATGCGCCAGAAGGAACCATTGCGCGACCGTGTGCACCGGAATCGAGCACAACGTCAACTTCAACTGTGGGGTTACCTCGAGAGTCGAGGACCTCGCGGCCGGCAATACTGATAATGCTGCTCATGGATAATGTCTAACGCAATTTGATGGAATTCCACAAGGCGTCGAGCTCCTCGAGTGAGGCTTTTGTCATATTGATGCCACGTTCTTCGGCCAAAGCCTGAACTGCTTCCACGCGACCTTGGAATTTTCTTGATGCGCTGCGCAAGGCAACCTCAGCGTCGAGGCCTAGGTGCCGCGCAACATTGACCACAGAAAAGAGCAGGTCGCCCAATTCCATGCCGATGACCTCGGGGTCGGCCCCAGCAATTGCTTCATGAAGTTCGTTGGTCTCTTCGTGAATTTTTTGTAACGGCCCTTCAACATCTGGCCAGTCGAAGCCCACCTTGGAAGCCTTTTTCTGTAGCTGCTGTGCATAAAGGAGTGACGGCCCAGACTGCACGACCCCGTCGAAGATGCCTGTGCGTTCTGGTTTTTCAAGTTTTTTGATGGCATCCCAGTTGGTGCTCACCTGTTCGGAGGTGTCGGCAGTGACGTTTGCGAAAACATGTGGATGACGCCGAACGAGTTTGTCGTGAACCGTGCGGGCAATATCGGCCATGGTGAAGCGGCCTTCTTCTTCTGCGATCGTTGCATGGAACTCGACTTGATATAACAAGTCTCCAAGTTCTTCGATGAGATTGTCATCGGTTGTTGGGTCGTCTGCTTGTAGTGCTTGAAGTGCATCAACTACTTCGTAGGTCTCTTCAATGAGATAGCGAATGAGAGATTCATGTGTTTGTTCTTTGTCCCAAGGGCACTGTTCGCGCAGCGTGCGGGCAAGTTGGTGCAAGTTCACCAGTTCGCCAGCAACAGGTTCGGTGAGTCGAGGAATGTACAAACTGGTGAGATGGTCGGCTTCAATGACGCGATCTATTTCTGACCACGTTGTATGGACAATGTTTTCATCATCAAGACCTACGTGGTGCAACAACACAACGGGTGTGTTGGCAGGCTCGGACTCGGCAGCAAGTTTGATGTCGGACAGCACCCAGTTTGCATGACAGTGGGCAACAAGGAAAGGCCCATGATCGCCGGCAGTTTGTTGAGCAAAGAGGTGACCATCGATGAGGCGAACATTGCTATCGATGGGGTCGATGCCGAGTGCCGCCCACGAGCAATCGAGAAAAGAGACTGCAGCGAAAACCTCTACCTCTACTTCTTTGTGTTGACGTAACAACTGAACACTGCGTTCAAGTACCGAAGGCGAGCCAGGAACGGCGTAGAGCACCGTGTTGTGTTGATGGGCCGCCTCAACAAGTAGTGCGGCTATCTGTGCGTAAACCTCATCGAAAGTAACTGCCGAATCGTAGAGATGGTCGAACGACTGTGCGTCGGGAAGAAGATGCGCTGAAGGATGCTGCGTGGTGCGTAAATAGCGATGCGGAATCTCACTGATTGCAGTGAGTGTTGCCGATGTGACAAGCCCAGGGTCCCCAGGTCCGAGGCCAACAACACAAATGCGCGGCATTAATTACTTGGCAGCAATCGATGCTGTCGCAGGGTTCCAGCGACCGTAAGCGGGGTCAACGGAAATGGGTGAGTTGGTGACGTGACCAGTTGCCAGGAGCGGCCCAGGAGCCGACTTGACGAAAGCAACAACATCTTTTGCCACTTCAGCAAAGGGGGCAACCAAGATGATGTGATGTCCGAAACTTGATTGCACTGGTCCGTACGGAATTCCAGCCTTTGCCGCAATTGCGCCCGCCGTAAAGAGTGGGTCGAAGTTTGCCTGATAGTCGAGAAGCGACATGCAGCGTGAGGCAACACCTTTAGGGTTGTCACCAGAAATACGTCCGCCTGTTTTCTTCGCGGCAGATTCAGTGGAGTATTTCGCGGCGAGTTTTGCGAAGTCCCCACCCTTGTTGAGTTCGGACAGAACTTTCGCTGCTGTGCTTTTCGCTTTTGTCACAATATGGCTGACGCACATGACTCCGGTGAGCGACGGGTTTTCTTCGTACATCTTCTTGATGTCTGCATCTGAGGGTGC
>CAIOHI010000182.1 GCA_903858075.1 uncultured Actinomycetes bacterium | reverse complement strand
GTTGATGGCATCAGCCTCACCGCGTTCAACTTAGGTGACGACACATTTGATGTTGCTGTCATTCCCCACACGTGCGAAGTCACCACACTTGGCGTTCGTCGCGCAGGCGACAGAGTAAATATTGAAATGGATGTACTGGCCAAACACGTTGAACGACTGCTGACTGCGCATATAAAAAAATGAGCGATATCTCACAACAACTGTCGGCACTGCGTAACGAAATAGACAGTATTGACCAGGGCATTGTTGAATTGCTCGCACGTCGACTTGATGTGTGTAAAGAAGTAGCCGACGTAAAATCGCAAGTAGACGCCGCAGTTATTCAGCCACAACGCGTTCGTGAAGTACTCACCACACGCAGGCAGTGGGCCATTAACAAAAATGTCGATGCCGACTTTGCAGAACAAATATTTCGTACATTGCTCGCAGAAACACACCGCATAGAAGTTGCTCACGGACGCAACGAAACTGCGCCACTCAAAGATGCCGAAATGAATGGCGCTTCCGCTCTCGATACTGTTGCGTGCCGTATCGACCACGTTGTTGTGGCCGTCACCGACATCAGCGCCGCTTGTGCATTTTTTACTCAAATGGGGTTCCGCGTCTCGTCCACCGACGACACAGACATGTTCCTCGCAGAAGCTGGTGGAGTTTTAGTGGTCCTTCTCGGCGCCGGCAACGATGCTGCAGTGCAGGCACACCTCGATGAACACGGTTCAGGTGTTCAGCACATTGCTATTGAGGTGCTCAATGCAGGCTTCACACAGCAGGCCCTCTCGGCAATTGGCGTTCCTCTTCTCACCGACGTCATTGTCGACAAAGATGGCCACGAGCAACTCTTCACCGTGCTTGACCCGGTTTCAGGCGTTCAATTGGGCTTCATTAGTCGCACTGGGCACCGATTGCCTCTCAATAGTCACAATGTGCGTGCCCTTTTTGCCGCTGTTCCTGACTAGCCCCCGAACTAGCAAGCCAGCAGCCACCTGCGCTAAAGTCTCATTGCTCGACATGTAGGTAGTGCCTTGGATTTCTAGCTCCCAAAGCATTGCCGTTGAGCGCTGGCAGACATACTCAGTTCGTTCCTTTGGAACGGTTACCGGAAAAGGTTTCTTCATGCTGTCCCAGCGACCCTCGCTAGATACTCCACTCCCTCAGTTGCTCGCTCTTGCCTCTGCTCGACGCGACACACTTTTCGGAACGCGCGTTACGTATTCACCCAAGGTGTTTATTCCCCTCACCATGTTGTGCCGCGACACCTGTGGCTATTGCACTTTTGCTCAGCCACCAGCGCGGCTCGAAAATCCTTTCCTCTCTGCAGAGCAGGTACTTGCCATTGCAAAGGCCGGAGCCAAACAAGGCTGCCATGAAGCTCTCTTTACTCTTGGCGAGCGCCCGGAATTGCGTTACGACATTGCAGCGCAATGGTTGAAAGCAAATGGTTACGACAGCACCGTGCATTATTTGCACGACATGGCACAACTCGTTCTTACCGAGACAGGTTTGCTTCCACACGCAAACGCCGGAGCACTTTATGAAGATGAACTTGCACTTCTACGCAAGGTATCCCCTTCGCAAGGAATGATGATTGAAACTCTGCGCGATGATCTTCCATGCCACCGTGGCGCACCCGACAAAGTGCCACAACGCCGACTCGACACATTGCAGTGGGCAGGCGAACTCAGCATTCCTTTCACCACCGGCATCTTGGTCGGCATTGGTGAAGACCGCGAAGACCGTATTGCAGCGCTTGAAGCAATTGCTGCATCGCACGAAAAGTACGGACACGTACAAGAAGTAATTGTTCAGAACTTTTTGCCAAAGCCACGCACAGGCATGCAACACGAAGCACCTTGCCCAGAAGATGAATACTTGTGGAGCATTGCAATGGCGCGCCTCATTTTGCCCGACTCCATTCACTTGCAAGCACCGCCCAACTTGTCTGACGACTTTGGTATTTTGCTCGATGCTGGTATCGACGACTGGGGTGGCGTCTCCCCTGTTACCGCCGACCACGTAAACCCTGAACGCCCATGGCCAGCACTTGAGCGACTACGCGAAGTCACTTCTCAACGCGGATACGAACTTGCACCACGTCTCACCATTTACCCCGAGTATGTTCGTGAACCCGCACAATGGGTTGACCCTGCAGTGCAATTTGCCGTCATGGATCGCGCCGATGCTGAAGGCCTTGGCCGTGACGATCCGGGTGCTATTTGGCCAGAAAAAGTAACAGCTGCCGATGTTGTACTTGACGGTGCAGAAGTTGTTTTGGTCGGACACCGTTCAACACAGTGGTATTCAGGCGCCAACAACAAGCCGCCTATTCTCATTCCTGGAGTTGCAAAAATTTCTAGTGAGTTGCGCGAAATTTTTGATGGTGTTGAATCGGGAGAACTCCCCAACGAACAACAGATCGTTGCACTTTTCCGCGCCCGTGGCCGCGAGATGAACGCCGTTGCCGAATTTGCCGACGACCTGCGCAAGCGCGCTGTTGGCGACAC
>CAIOHI010000181.1 GCA_903858075.1 uncultured Actinomycetes bacterium | reverse complement strand
CAATTGCCATGGGAGTGCCTTTCTGGCTGGGATGTGAGGACTGGACGGGGGTAAGACTTTTCAACATGGAACCAGTATGACGAACGGGTGTTCGCTGCCTGTTCGGTCAAGATAGCGAACGCCTGTTCGCATGTCAAGGGTTAATACGAACAAATGTTTGACTTTGGGGGCGAACACCCGTACGCTAAGGACATGACTGAAGCTCTTACCGCCCGCCAACGCGCCATTTTGGAATTCATCGACACCAACATGCGAGATCGCGGATACCCGCCTTCCGTGCGAGAAATCGCCGAAGCCGTAGGCCTCAGCAGCCCCGCCACGGTGCATACGCATCTCGGCACGCTCCAAAAGCTGGGCTACCTCATTCGTGACCCGTCGAAACCTCGTGCCCTTGAAGTGCGCTTCGACTCAGGTATTGGTGTGGCCATGGAACGCGGTCAAGCACGCCACGTTCCCCTTGTGGGCGATGTTGCTGCTGGAACCAATGTTTTGGCAACGCAGAATATTGAAGAGCTCATTCCTCTTCCCGTCGACTTCACCGGCGAAGGCGAACTCTTTATGTTGCGCGTACGCGGCGACAGCATGATCGACGCGGGCATTCTCGATGGCGACTTTGTTGTTGCCCGTCAAGAATCAGAACCTCGCAACGGCGACATTGTTGTTGCTGGCATTCCCGGAGACGAAGCAACCATTAAGACCTACAAGCGCAGTGGTTCTACCATCACTCTTCTTCCGTCAAACCCCACAATGGAACCCATGGTTTTTTCAGCCGCCGACGTGGTGGTATTCGGAAAAATTGTCACCGTGATGCGCAAGTTATAAAAAACTCTTGCAGTTAACGAACACCCAAACGTTGCGCCAGTAGTTCTATTTTGTCGTCGGGTTGCACTACTGCAACTCGCACATTGTTTGCACCACCGGCTCCGTAGAAATCGCCAGGGCTCACCAATGCCCCACCTTCGCGTGCAAGTCTTTCGGCAAATGCCCAACCATCTTGCGCATCGAACCACAAATAAAAACCACCACTTGGCATTGCAATAGAAATACCCGACCACTGCTGCAAAATATTTGCTGTGCGCTCTAAGCGACGCAAATACACATCGCGCTGCACGCGTACGTGTTCATCGTCGTTCAACGCTGCAACACCTGCTGCTTGAGCTGGCCCTGGAACCATCATTCCTACGTGTTTGCGTACTTCTTTTAAGTAGTTCACGATGTCGGGGTCACCTGCATAAAAACCCACGCGCACTCCGGCAAGGTTTGAGCGCTTCGACAGTGAATGCACAGAAACAACACCCTCAACTCCGTGTTGAAGCGCCGACTGCGGCGCAGTTGACCACGTGAATTCCGCGTAGCACTCGTCGCTAAAAACAGGAACTCCATTGGCACGACCCCACCGCACTGCTGCACCCATGTCGTCAAGAGAACCGGTGGGGTTGCTTGGGCTGTTCACCCACAACATGAGACCACGTTGCGCATCGGCTGCACTAATGGCCGACAGATTCATGGTGCCGTCGGTATTCATTGGCACGGCAACCGCACGGCAGTTGGCCAAGATGGCACCCATTTCATATGTGGGGTACGCAACTGCTGGGTAAAACACTGTGTCTTTGTCTGGCGTACGTAAACGCATGTATTGCGGTGTTGTGCCAACAAACTCTTTGGTGCCGATACACGCCGCAATATCGTTTGGCGAAATATCAATTGCAAAACGACGCGACATCCACGCGCTTGCCGCTTTACGCAATGCATCGCTACCAATGCTTGCCGGATACCCACGCTCGCTATTCGACGATGACAACGCAGCAACAACAGCGGCCAATGGAGGGTCACAAGGTGTACCAATAGAAAGATCGATGACACCACCGTCGAAAGCGCGGCCCAATGCGGAAAATGCATCGAGGCGGTCGTACGGATACGGCGGTGGAACAAAACCCGAGGAAGAACTCATACGCCTCTACTCTGCTGTACTCGAAGGCGTTGTCGCAACATCGTTACCTACATTTGTTGCCACCACATACTGGCGCAACCGGCCCACTGAGGCATCACCCAGGCGGGCACGCACACGCGCACCAGTGTCTTCATGGGCAGTGGACACCACTTCACCTTCGCGGTGCACCATGGCCAAGGCTTCTCCGTGGTCATAAGGAATGAACAGCTCAACGACCACCGATAGAGCACGAATGCGGTCGCTGAGTACACGCAAGAGGTCTTCAATGCCTTCGCCAGTGACACCGGAAACCGCAACAGAGCCGCGATGCGCCGCAACAAGTTCACGCACTGCTTCGGGGGCAAGGTCGGCTTTGTTGAAGACCAGCAATTCAGGAACACGACTTCCACCAATTTGTTCGAGCACCTCATGCACTGCGCGAATTTGCCCCTCTGGGTCTAGGGCGCTGCCGTCAACAACGTGCACGAGATAGTCGGCCTCACTGGCCACTTCCAATGTGCTCTTAAAGGCCTCTATGAGCCCGTGAGGCAGCCTGCGCACAAAACCCACAGTGTCGGTGAGCAACACGGGCTCACCACCAGGCAGCGACAACCGTCGTGTTGTGGGGTCGAGCGTGGCAAAGAGACGATCTTGCACTAACACACCCGATGCTGTGAGCGCATTCAACAACGTTGACTTACCTGCGTTGGTGTAGCCCACAATGGTGACCGACGAGAGCCCACTGCGGTCTCGGCTCTTGCGCTGCTCTAAGCGAGTACGACCAAGGTTCTTTAACTCGCCTTCCAATTTGGTGATGCGCTTCATGATGCGCCGACGGTCAACTTCAAGCTGTGTTTCACCGGGTCCGCGTGTACCAATACCACCGCCCTGTTGGCTGAGTGCTCCTGAAACGCCACGGCGCAAACGCGGCAGGCGGTAACGCGACATTGCCAGCTCTACTTGCGCCTTACCTTCAAGGGTGTGAGCGTTTTGAGCAAAAATATCGAGGATGACTGCAGTGCGATCGAGTGCTGTACGACCCAACAACTTTTCCAAGTTGTATTGCTGTGCTGGTGATAGTTCATTGTCAAACACAACAGTGTCGGCGTCGACCTCTAAACACAATGCTTTCAGTTCTTCTGCTTTACCTTTACCTATAAACCAGGTGGAGTCGGGAGCATCGCGCTTTTGCGTTAACCGCCCAGCTTCGTCGGCGCCTGCAGTGTCTACAAGCAGTGCTAATTCGTCGAGGCTCTCGTCAGTTTCTTCTTCAGTATGCAGTGGAAGCGTGACACCCACAAGCACAATACGCTCGCGAATAGACCGGTCGATGAGTGTCTGACCAAGGGCCTCCTGATACGGATTACTCATGAATTACTGTGCATTTTTTAGACGAACTTCACACATGAAAAACCACGTTGGCAATGAACACCGAAGGCCCAATAAGAGTTGCTTCCGACGTTGCGGCATCAATACGCACTCGTGCATCGCCGCCATCCATGTGCACGAGCACTTCAGGTGCTGAAGCAGGAACAAAGCCCCATGCTTTTGCAGCAACGGCACTTGCACACGCACCCGAACCACATGCAAGAGTGATGCCTGAGCCACGTTCATGGACACGCATGGTGATGGCATGAGCTTCTGGGCCCGCCGCAACAATTTCAAGATTCACATGGGGAACTAATTCCCCCAACGCCTGCAGATCTACATCGGCACAATCTTCAACACTCACCACGGAATGCGGATTACCAAGCGATAAGTGCCGTACGGGTCGATCGGGGTTGCACTGCAGTGCTGCCCAGTGAGCGGGTTCCGCGATGTCGCTCACAACACCCATGCTCACGCTGAGTTGTGCAACATTTGACGTTGGCGAACCTTCCAGAACTTCAACCGTACGCACGCCCGCATCGGTGTTCACCACATAGGTTGCCAGTCCATCAATTTGATCTTGCCAATACGCAGCCTGCACCAAACAACGAATGCCATTGCCAGAAATTTCTGCACGACTTCCGTCGGCGTTGTACAGCACCATGCTGAGATGGCTTGCGCCTTCACGACCCAACAACAACAATCCATCGGCACCAATACCAAAACGTCGGTCGCACCAATTGCGAGCAAAATTTGCCCACTGCGCATCGGGTTCGCCACCCGTGAAAGGCAAACCCTGACGAATGTCGTACACAAGGAAGTCGTTACCCAGCCCTTGATGCTTCGACATCGTTACTTGCATAAGAAAAGACTACGCCTTTAAGGCCCGCAAGACATAAGGCATTACTTCAGTAACCGGGTCTTTGTGCACTTCCACCCAAGTGATGCGTGGGTCACGGCGAAACCAGCGCTCTTGGCGTACAGCGAATTGCCGCGTACGCAAAACCAGTTCGGCTTTCGCCTCGGCAAGTGAAGCACGACCCTCAATGTGGTCGGCCATTTCTTTATACCCGAGCGCCTGGCGAGCAGTTGCCGACATTGCTGGGCGACGTCGCAACAACGCCTTCGTTTCTTTTACAAGCCCATCTTCGAGCATTGCGTCAACACGGTCGGCAATACGTTGCGCCAGCACTTCACGCTTCCAGCGCAAACCTATTTGTACAATTCCGTTATCGGGGTACGCCGATGTGCCTGGGCCAGAATCGCTAAAGGGTCGCCCACTACCAATGCACACTTCCAACGCACGAATCATGCGACGACGGTTAGTGGGCTCAATGCGCTCGGCGGCTACTGGGTCGAGTTGCTTGAGTCGAGCATAGAGAAGGGTGGTGTTGTGGTTCTCTTCAAGTTCTGCACGAACATCTGGCCACTCACCTGGGAATTCAAGGTTGTCGATGACCGCGGTGAGGTACAAGCCCGTGCCCGCTACGAGAAGAGCCGCGGTTCCCGACTCCCCCAATTTTGTCAACTCGCCACGCGCCTTTTCTTGAAACTGCGTCACCGTAAAACGTTGAGATGGGTCGACGAGGTCGATGCAATGGTGCGGAACCAATTGCTGGTCGGCTGCTGTTGGCTTGGCTGTACCAATATTCATTTCGCGATACACCTGCATGGCATCGACGGCAACAATATGCGTGCCCACCATTTGTTGCGCTGCAGCCATTGCCACAGACGACTTACCACTTGCCGTTGGGCCGAGAATTACTACTTGTTTTGACATGGCCAAACTTTCTGGAGAGGGTGCATTACAGCGCGGTCACAGGCAAGTGCACACGATGCGAAGGTAGTGAAATCATTTCTTGGAATTCACCACGCAGGAAGTGACGAGCTGCAGAAGTAACAAGAACATTTGCATAGGAACCAACACGAATGGGCTCGCTATAGGGAAAATGAAGCAACTTGTTTTGACGTGTACGACCCGTTACAACGCCTTCATTTTTTCTACTCATACCTTCAATGATGACTTCTTCGATGCGCCCAATGCGTGCTTCGTGTTTCATTTGCGCGCTGCGTTCCACCACTGCACGCAAGCGCTCGTAGCGCTGGTTAGCAACTTTAGGGTCAACGAAGCGATCGGTGTAGGTAGCTGCTTCTGTACCCGCACGTGGAGAGAACTCGTAAATGAACACCGAGTCGAAACAGGCTTCAGCACACACTTCCATGGTGCGCACGAAGTCGTCTTCTGTTTCACCTGGGAAACCCACAATGACATCGCTCGACACCGCAAGGTCGTCAATTGCTGCACGTGCTTCAGCAAGACGTGAGAGGTAACGCTCGGCCGTATAACCCCGATGCATTGCAGCCAAAACCGCATCGCTTCCCGACTGCAATGGGTAATGCAGGTGCTCGCACACGGCAGCCGTATTTGCCATGGCGGCAAAAGTTTCGGTGCGCATGTCTTTGGGGTGCGGGCTCACAAAGCGCACACGGCGAATGCCATTGACCGCACCTACTGCTTCAAGTAATTCAGCGAACATGGGGCGCACACTGCCCACACCTGTTTCACGACGAACATCGAGAGCAATATCGCGACCATATGAGTTGACATTTTGGCCGAGCAAGCTCACTTCAGTAATGCCCTGTGCAGCAAGGTCTTCCACTTCGCTCACGATGTCGGCGAAGGGGCGACTAATTTCTTCACCGCGCACCGAAGGAACAATGCAAAAAGAACACGAGTTGTCACAACCAATTTGGATGGTGACCCAGGCGTTGAAACTCTTCTCGCGTTTTGCTGGCAATGCGCTGGGGAACAATGCGTGATCTTCTAAAACAGCCTCGTCAAAGATTTCTGTTACCGGGCCATTTTTCTGAGCGAAATTGATGAGCTCAGCAGCCCGATGCACATTGTGCGTACCCATGACCACATCGGCCCACGGTGCTTTTTTGAGCACAAGATCTTTGTCTTTTTGTGCGAGGCAGCCGGCCACCACAAGTTGACGGTTGGGGGCTGCTTCCTTCCACTGCTTCAACCAGCCAAGTTGGCCATAGAGCTTCTCGTCGGCGTTTTCCCGAATACAGCAAGTATTCAAAACAATGACATTTGCTTCGTCTTCGGTTTCGGCAACCGAGTAGCCGTCGGCTTCTAATAGGCCAGCAATTCGTTCAGAATCGTGCTCATTCATTTGGCACCCATGGGTGCGCACAATGTATTTGCCGTTCGTCATGGTGTGCAGGCTACCCAAGTAAGGGGTTTCGGGCCTTTGACTCTTGATATTGAATAAATTTCAGCCTACATTGAACGAAACTTTAGAAGGAGACCCATGAAACGACCCATTCGCATCTCACTCGCGGCTGCTCTCATTGCGGCCTGTGCATTGTCCACCGCGAGCCCACGCGTTCATGCTGCGGCCATCGACGACGGCATGCCCGATCAAAGTTCTACAGATACACCCAGCTCACAAGGGGCCAACTGGTCTGATCTTGCCGGAGGAGTGACTGGTCGCCCCTACATCGCCTCTCTATCGGTCACCACAAACGGAGCGACTACACAAATTGTGACCAATGGAACGGTGACGACAGCTGCGCCAACAACCGTTGGTGCGGTCACTGTCGTGATATCGCCCTCCAACTTATGCAAAGCAGGCTCCACGAATAATTGCTACGCCACACCTAACCGCGTGGGCGTCACGCTCGCCTATGTGAAACAAGCAGGGCAGCTTGGCCACAACTTCTCGGCACCAACAGCAACCTTGTCTCCGGCAATTACTGCCGCTTCAGTTTTCGACATGACCATTGGTCTCAACTCTGTTGGCAAAAAACTCGGCTGGACCTGGATGAACGGGACACCTACTTTTTGGAAGACCGAGAACTTGGGTCAAGACAACGCAACTGCACGAGTGAAGTTCTCATTGAGCGATTCCCCGGGTATTGACTACCAAGATCCAAAAGCGCAGCGGTGCACCACCATTCCTGTATCTGAGTGCGATGCCGACAAATCGACCCAAGACACACTTGGCATGCAAATGGTATTGAGCCTCGACACCACGTTGGTTGCCGCTTTTGCTGGCGCCTTATTTGCCACCAATGCTGCTGTGATTGGTTCACTCGACCTCGCAAGTGGAGAGACCCCAAGCCTCACCTACGGCATTGCCGGGCCGCACAGGCTGAGCGATGGAACTGTGCGTAAGGGCAAGTTCTATGGCTTCCTTTCCGACGCCGTTCTTGAATCACAGTTCAAAATTCCCGCAACAGAAACCGACATGACAAAACTGCTCAGCGTTGCTCGTACTGCAGAATCGAAGTCGACTGCTGATGCTGGTACCGACACGGTGACATGGAGCAAGTGGACCGCAGCCGACAATGGCACCGACGGTCGCCTTGTCACCATCTCTGACATTTCCTTCTCGGCACCAAAGTTCAAAGTCACCAAGGTGGGATCTTCGGGTTCTAGTTCTCCATCAGTCGGATCTGGAAGCGGTTCGATGCAGGCAATCAATGGGATGAAATTTGCTACGAAGTCACGCACCATCACTTTGACGGGAACTGGAATGTCTGGACTGACCTACAAAGCAACGGCAACTTTGGGCGCAGTAACAAAGGCTGGGTCGTGCAAACTTGCTGGCACCAAGTTGACTTGCACAGTAAAAGCCACCAAGGCCGGTTCATGGAAAGTAAAGGTGACACCATCGAAGTCGGGTGCTACTGGCGCTTCGTGGTCACGCGCTATCAAAGTGAAATAAGGCGAGAAATACGAAAGCCGAGCCGTGGTGCCGGCTCGGCTTTCAATTCTTCTCTTGCAGAGGCAGTGGCAGCTACAACAAGAGAGTGAACGGCGACGTTTAGTCGAGTTCGATGGGCTGTTCGTCGGCTTCGGTGAACTCGGCCACTGGACCATCGAGACCTGCACTGCTGCGGACCTTCTCTGACATTTGCATCATGATTTCTGGGTTGGCTGTGAGATATGCCTTGGCGTTTTCACGACCCTGACCCAACTGCTCGCCGTCATAGGTGTACCAAGCACCTGACTTCTTGGCAATGTCGTATTCCACAGCCATGTCGAGCAATGCGCCTTCGCGGCTGATGCCCTTGCCGTACATGATGTCGAATTCGGCCTGGCGGAACGGTGGTGACACTTTGTTCTTCACAACCTTCACGCGAGTGCGGTTACCCACAATTTCTGTTCCGTCTTTGATGGACTCAATACGACGAATGTCGAGACGTACTGATGAATAAAACTTAAGTGCACGACCACCTGGAGTTGTTTCTGGTGAACCGAACATGACGCCAATTTTTTCGCGCAGTTG
>CAIOHI010000180.1 GCA_903858075.1 uncultured Actinomycetes bacterium | reverse complement strand
TTCATCGAGTCCAGAGCTTGACCAGGTGGTTGAAGTAGAGATGTCGCTAGCCAAAGAGCGGGCGCCATTGCGACCCGTTGTAATTGCTGTTGTATCGCGGTTCTTTTCAGCCACGAGGGAAGCGTACTGCTGTGATGGGCGCCTCATACGGGAAGTCGGTGGAAACCCGACTGAATTGGTAGGATTTAAAAATGCGTCCTGGAATCACCGGTCTCGAAGACGAGGCCATCACTATTATCCGTGAGGTGGCTGCGTGCTTTGAGCGCCCCGTCATCTTGTTTTCTGGGGGTAAAGACTCTGTCGTCATGCTGCATGTAGCTGTACGGGCCTTTGCTCCTGCCAAATTGCCCTTTGCCATCATGCATGTTGATACTGGCCATAACTTTCCTGAGGTCATTGAATTCCGCGACCGTTGCTTAGCTGGCTTTGGCCTCGACCTCACCGTTGCCTCGGTGCAGGCCGCCATTGATGCCGGCAAGGTAGCCGATGCCCCTTCGCGCAACCCACTTCAAACAGTTGCCCTGCTCGAGGCCATTGCCGAAAACAAGTTCGATGCCGTCCTTGGTGGGGGTCGTCGCGACGAAGAGCGTGCGCGTGCCAAAGAGCGCGTGTTCTCGCACCGCGACACCTTTGGCCAGTGGGACCCTAAGAACCAGCGCCCTGAACTGTGGAACATCTACAACACGTCGTTACGCCCGGGCGAGCACTTCCGTGTGTTTCCCATTAGCAACTGGACCGAGCTCGATGTGTGGAGCTACATCCAAATGCACAACATCGAACTACCAAGCCTGTACTTCGCGCATCGGCGACCTGTCTTTCGTCGTGACGGCATGCTCATGGCCGAAACCGAATTTCTCCATGCAGAAGCGGGCGAAGAAGTGTTTGAAGAGCAGGTGCGTTTCCGCACAGTAGGCGACGCCACTTGTACTGCGGCTGTTGAATCGTCAGCAGTAAGCATTGCCGATGTGGTTGCTGAAACATCAATAGCTCGTGTCACCGAACGCGGTGCAACGCGTGCCGATGACAAAATTTCTGAAGCTGGTATGGAAGATCGCAAACGACAGGGGTACTTCTGATGCGTCAGTTACGTTTCGCCACTATTGGTTCTGTCGACGACGGAAAGTCAACACTCATTGGTCGTTTGTTGTACGACTCGAAGAGCATTTTTGAAGATCAGCTAGAACACGTTGAAGCAGTCAGCAAGCGTCGCGGCGATGAGTATGTCGACTTGTCGCTACTCACCGACGGTTTGCGTGCCGAGCGCGAACAAGGCATCACCATCGACGTTGCGCACCGCTATTTTGCAACGCCTGCTCGTTCGTTCGTCATTATGGACTGCCCAGGTCACGTGCAATACACGCGCAACATGGTGACAGGCGCATCAACAGCAGACCTCGCGATTATTCTCATTGACGCTCGTCATGGGGTAGTAGAGCAAACCCGTCGTCACAGCATCCTCACCTCATTACTCGGTGTTCCGCACCTTGTGGTGTGTGTGAACAAAATGGACCTTGTTGACTACAGCGAAGAGCGTTTCAAAGAAATTCGTGAAGACTTTGAAAACTTTGCCGCACGACTCAACCTGCATGACGTCACCTTCTTGCCAATTAGCGCATTGAAAGGCGACAACGTTGTTGATCGCACTCCAGACCTCAGCTGGTTTGAAGGACCAACGCTTTTGCATCATCTTGAAAATGTGTATACCGCGAGCGATGATAATCGCATCGATGTGCGCTTTCCTGTGCAGTACGTCATTCGCCCTCGTACAACCGAACACCACGACTACCGCGGATACGCCGGCACCGTTGCTGGTGGCGTTTTGCGCGTAGGCGATGAAATTGTGGTTTTGCCCAGTGGGTTGACGAGCACCATCACGGGTATCGACTCTGCTGATGGGCCAATTACTGAAGCGGTACCAGGCGCAGCAATCACTATTTTGCTCGCCGACGACTTGTCGGTCACACGTGGCGACATGATCTGCCGGCCTCACAACCGCCCGCGTGTTGTGCAAGACCATGAGGCAATGTTGTGTTGGCTCGACTCAAATGCGCAACTGCAAACCAATAAGTTGTATACGCTCAAGCACACCACGCGTTCCACGCGCGCCAAAGTAAGCGAAGTGCGCTATGTGCTCGATATCTCTGAACTTCACCGCAAAGAGCCAACAGGGCCTCTTGCCATGAACGATATTGCTCGCGTCGTTATTCACACAGCAGAACCACTGTTGCGCGATGACTATGACCACAACCGCGTAACGGGCTCGTTCATTTTGGTCGACGAATCTACAGGTGCAACCGCAGCGGCCGGCATGTTGTTGCCGCCCCGCGAGTGACCACAGAAAACACACCACAGCCCTCGGGCGATATTCGTTGGCACGAACACGCCATCACCCGTAAAGATCGTTGGGGAAGGCAAAAAAGTCGCGGCTGCACTTTGTGGCTCACGGGGCTCTCGGGCGCAGGCAAGAGCACTATTGCTAATGCCGCTGCACATCAGCTTTTCGCAAGCGGTGTTCCTGTCTACGTTCTCGATGGCGACAACCTGCGTCATGGCCTGAACGTTGACCTCAGTTTTAGCGATGCAGACAGGGCTGAAAATGTTCGGCGGGTAGGTGAGGTTGCACTCCTTCTCGCCGACGCTGGGTTCGTTGTTTTTGTCCCTATCATCAGCCCATTTTTCGAGGGTCGACAAGCGGTCCGCCAACGCCACGAATCGGCAGAGCTTGGTTTCGCCGAGGTATTCATTGCAACCTCAGTAGAAGAGTGTGCAGAGCGCGATACCAAAGGTTTGTACGCCAAAGCAGCCAAGGGAGAACTCACTGGCCTCACAGGGGTAGATGCCCCATATGAGGCTCCACGTTCCCCCGAGATGACCTTGCTAACGTCACAACGCAGTGTTGATACATGTGCAGAGGAACTCCTCTCTGGCATGAACCACCTGTGGAGTTGACTGCAAGATGTTTTCAAAAAAACCTTACGTATTCACAGAGCGAGCTCTCTTCGTTGGCCACACCTTGGTCTCGCCATCGCTGAGAGTCATGTACGTGCCCACAACCAAAGTGGCGTGCAGTTCTATCAAAATGATGCTTGCCGAAGCTAACGGCTCGTACAACATTGACAATGCACGGTGGCTGCACAGCCCCAATATTTCTCTTTCACAAACCATTCACGAAATTGAAGTAAGCGGGCTCGATCTTTTTCGTTACATGCCCGAAGCAGACCAGAAAATCATGTGGGAATCTCCCGAATGGTGGCGAGTAGGCGCATTACGTTCGCCATACGCACGCCTGTATTCAACTTTTGAAAATCGCATTCTCATGCGTGCGCCCAGCATGTTGTCTGATGAAGTGTGGCAAGTATGTGAAGACGAGAGAGTAGA
>CAIOHI010000179.1 GCA_903858075.1 uncultured Actinomycetes bacterium | reverse complement strand
GTTCTGCCTTGGCGTAAAGCGTCGGAAGAAGTTTTACGCCAGCGACTTTTTTGGCCAGCGTGGTGTGGCATCGGCACGTTAGTGGTGTCGCTGCTTGTTGGAGCCGACGGGTTGGCCGCACTTTTAACATTTACTTTGGGTGGGTTTGCGAGCGGCGCGGCATTGCGACAACTTGTGTTGGCAACGCGGCGCCAAGGCTGGCGTGGTTTAGTTGGTCGCGCAAATGGTGGCATGGTTGTGCATATTGGCGTCATTCTCATTGCGGTAGCGCTTGCAGCATCGAATTCATATACGCGATCACAAGAACTCTCATTGAAGTTAAATACCCCCGCAGAGTTTGGTGGGCACGTTTTTGAACTGAAGGGTTTTGAGAATGAGAAGACAGATCGCCTGACAGCGGTAAAAGCCATAGTCCAAATTGATGGTGGGAAAAGTTATGCGCCAGCAATTACAAAATTTGTGCAGATGGGTAACAACATTGGTACGCCTTCAGTGAAGTCGTCATGGCGCTATGACCTGTATCTCACGCTTGAGCCTCCAGTGAAAAGTGAGTCGGGCGAAGCACGAATTAAAGTGTTTATTAAGCCCTTGATCATGTGGATGTGGATTGGTGGGGGAATGATGGCAGTGGGCACTTTGCTTGCTTTGTTCCCCGGGCGCCGCCGTCGGCCAACCGATGCAGTGTCGGCTCGCGTCGATACGGGCAAGGCCGTCGATGCGTAATTCTCGCATTGCGCGCAACGTTGCTATCGCCACTGGCGTTGTCGTTTTGGCATTTTTCATATTGCTGGTAACGGCAAAGCCTCGAGGCGAGCGAGGCATCTCTACACCATTACTAGGCAACCCTGCACCGGCAGTGTCTTCTCCATTAATTGGAGGGGGAACTTTTGAACTTGCGCGCCGTAAAGGATCTTGGGTTGTGTTGAATTTTTTCAACAGCACCTGTGTGCCATGTCGTATTGAGCATCCGCAACTTGTTACCTTCCAGAAAAATCAGAGTGGTCTGGAAAATGAGGCGGAACTCATCACCGTTGTTAATGACGACAGCGATGATGCTGTGGAAGAGTTTTTTAAAAAAAATGGGGGAGATTGGCCAAAAGTCACCGACCCTGATGGTGCCATTGCGGTTGCCTTCGGTGTGGCCAAAGTTCCAGAAACATGGGTAATTGACCCATCGGGTTTTGTGCGATTGCGTATTGCTGGTGAAGTAACGAGTGATTTCCTGTCTGCGAAATTGGCCGAACTGCAGAGAGAATTAGTAGCACCATGAAAAAACTGAACTCATTGCCTATGTGGATTTTGATGCTGTTGCTCACCGTTGGCCTATTGGCTTTTGGCACTCTGCGAGATAGGGGTCCGCTGACGCAGCAGGGGCGCATTGACGCCATTTCACAACAGTTGGCTTGCCCTACTTGCAATGGTGAGAGCATCTACGTCAGTCGTGCTCCTGCAGCAGAAGCCATTCGCAATGAAATTGCGAGAGAAGTAGCCGCTGGGCAAAATAGTGACGACCAAATTGTTGCTGTCATTGAGAAAAGTTTCCCGGGGAGTGTGTTGTTGCCGCGAACCGATGGTGTCGAGTCGTTGGTGTGGATCTTGCCAGTCGTGGCACTTGTAGCCGGGCTGTGTGGTTTGGGTCTCGTATTTCGCCGGTGGAAGAACGCTGCACTTCTTAACGCATCAGATGCAGACTTCGCCATTGTTGAAGCGGCTTTGGAGCGCAAGAACGACGTCACAGACGACGAGAACGTATGAGCAGTGAAGATCGCGACTTTTTGTTTTCTTCATTAGAAGACCTCGAGCGCGAATATGCAGCGGGCGATATGGACACCGCCGATTATGAAGCATTAAAGAGCAGCTATGTAAAGCGCCTAGCCGATGTATTACGCAGTGCAGATGTGGGCGATGAATCAGTCGAAAATGCTGACGTTGTGCCGGCTCGCAATGGGAAAAAGTTGGTTCTCACTGTTGCGGTAGTTCTATGTGTTGCAGTTGGTCTTGGAGTGCTCGTTGCACGCCAGTCAGGTCAGCGACTACCTGGTCAGACATTGTCGGGCGGCACTCCAAACAGCACAGCAGGTTTGCTGGCCCAAGCACGTCAGTTGAACTTCAGTGACCCTATTGCGGCAATCAAGATCTACAGCGAGGTGCTCAAAACCCGCCCCGATGAAGTGGAGGCGCTCACTTACCGCTCGTGGTTGTTGGCCCTCACCGCGCGCGAGGCATCTGAAGATATTCGCACTGCAGCTGTGCAAGCGGCTCTGATGGGGCTCAGTAAGGCGACCCTCATTGACCCCGAATACCCCGATGCACATTGCTTTTTAGGCATTGTGAGCTACCGCTTCGCGGGCGATACTGCCACGGCGAAAACTGAACTGAAGAAGTGTCAAGAGGCGAACCCGCCAACAGAAGTACAAACATTTGTGGACTCAATAGTTGCTGAAGTGAACGCATCTAAGTGAGACTCTGAAGGTGGGATTCTTTGAACGCAATCGACAAGAACTAGAAGGACTGGGTTTCGACCCCGCACGTCTGCCGCCTGGGCAGTACCTCACGGAACGATTTCCGGTACTGCACGTTGGAGATGTCCCTACGTATGCGCCCAACGAGTGGAGCCTGCGTGTGTTTGGTGCGGTAGACAACGAGTTCACTTTGACTTTTGATGAACTCAAAGAAATGCCGAGCGTTACTTTAGAAACCGACATTCATTGCGTCACCAAGTGGTCGAAGTTCGACACTCATTGGACCGGCGTGCGCGTGAAAGATATTTTTGCTCGGGCTGGCGTGCATGCCAATGCAACACACTTCATGGGTCATGCAGAACAGGGCTACACGGCAAACCTGCCAATGGTCGATGTAATGCGCGAAGAATCACTTGTGGTCTATGCCTTTGAAGGCGAAGACATTGAGCCCGTTCACGGCGGGCCAGTGCGGCTACTTGTGCCGCACTTGTATTTTTGGAAATCACCTAAGTGGTTGCGTGGAATGGAAGCTTGCCTCGGAGACGCGCCTGGCTTTTGGGAGCGCAATGGGTACAACATGTATGGAGACCCATTTTTAGAGCAGCGTTTTTGGGGCGACTAAGAAACTCGCGCTAAATGCTGGTGGCGCAGAAGGTGTCGCCTTGTGGAATTGACTCTTGGAGCTCGGGGTTTGTTTCGCCATAGAGCGCACCGAGCATTCCTTTCACCATTCCGCGGTCGACTGCACAAATAACTGGGTGCTCAATAGCAACATCGCCAAATGGGCAATGGTTGTTGACAATGCGCAACTGATTGTTGCGGTGATCGGTGTGAGCAGCAAAGCCGTGTGCCGTGAGCGCATCGGCCACGGTCTGCATTGCGCTTTTGAGTGAGCGCTGACCGTGTTCAAGGTCTTCGCCACTTAAACCAGTTGCTAGTACGCGTCCGTATTGTGCGCCTACTTTTTCCGCCATAATTTCAGCCTGAGCTTGCGGTAAAAGCTCAAGTGCATTGCCGAGCAAACTGAGAACGAGATCGTCACTTCGCACAATGGGCGCTTCAAGAGGTGATGGGCCTACGCAGCGGTAGTGCTTCGACGGGCGACCGGCACCACCACCGTAAGGTTTTTCTACTGAAGCCTCTACATAGCTGCCTGCAGAAAGTTTGTCGAGATGATGGCGTGCAACGTTTGGGTGCAAGTTGAAGTGCTCTGCCACTTGTGCTGCAGTTGCCCCGTTGTCACTTTCGCGAACGTAGAGATACACAGCACGTCGAGTGGGGTCACCAAAAGCTGATGTGATAGCG
>CAIOHI010000178.1 GCA_903858075.1 uncultured Actinomycetes bacterium | reverse complement strand
GTGCGCCGATATCATCAAACGGCTAGTTGAGCGCACATCCAGGTGGCGCCAAGTTCGACGGAGAAAATTGTGGCTGTTCCTAAAAAGAAAACTTCCAAAATGAAGAGCCGTAGCCGTCGTTCGGCGAATATGAAGATGACGGTGCCTTCACGCAGCGTGTGCCCACGTTGTGGTGTGGCAAAAAAGCCACACATCGTGTGTGGTGGTTGCGGCTGGTACAAAGGTCGCACCGCGGTAGAAGTCGCTTAGTCCCGTGTTGCCAGTCGCGGTTGACGCGATGGGTGGCGACCGCGCCCCCGATGAAATTATTCAGGGTGTTATAGAAGCCGTTGCTTCAGGCATTCCCTGTGTTCTTGTTGGCCCCGACAATCTTGCATCGCTGACGTCACTCGACATCTCTGGCATCCCTCACATCGTTGCCAGTGAAGTCATAGCAATGGATGAAGACGCTGCAGGTGGCGTGCGACGTAAAAAAGACTCCACGTTGGTGCGCAGTGCTGAAGCAGTACGCGACGGAGCCGCAAGCGCCATGATCTCTGCCGGAAACACCGGAGCAACCATGGCTTCTGCTCTGTTACGCATGGGTCGTATCAAAGGCGTCAATCGTCCGGCAATTGCCACTCCTATTCCGGTTCCTGGTGGTCGCCCAACCGTTCTTCTCGACGCCGGCGCCAATGCCGATGTGCAGGCCGAGTGGCTCACACAGTTTGCACTCATGGGCAGCATCTATGCGAAGAATCGCTTCGGCGTAGAAACTCCTCGCGTGGGTCTGTTGTCCATTGGTGAAGAGCCAGGCAAGGGCGACGCATTGCGTAAGGAAGCTTTTGAGCTGTTGTCATCGGCCTCGGGTTTCCACTTCATTGGAAATGTGGAAGGGCGCGACATCATGTCCGACGATGTCGACGTGGTGGTGACCGACGGCTTTACTGGCAACGTGGTGTTGAAAACCCTTGAAGGAAGTTTGAAGACAGTTATCAAGGCGCTGTTTGGAGCATTTGGTTCCACCCCTGAATATCAAGAACATGCCAATGCTCTTTTGCCAGCACTTCTTCCTTTGTATGAAACCCTTGACCCCGATACCACTGGTGGGGCCATTTTGCTGGGTGTCGATGGCGTCTGCATCATTTCTCACGGGTCTTCCGGTGCGCGAGCCATGTTGAACGGCATCAAGGTGGCCAAAGAAATGGTCGACTGCAACATAGTCAACGAGATTCGTCAGGCCATTGGTCTACAGTCAACAGATCAGTAAAAGGAGTCATTCCATGTCATCAATCGATCGTGCCGGAGTATTCACCATCATCCGCGACCAACTCTCAGAGATTCTTGAAATTGAATCGAGTGCAATTTCGGAAGGTCAGTCGTTTTCCGACGACCTCGATGCCGACTCATTAGCTCTCATTGAACTCGTAGAGGCTTTAGAAGAAGAACTCTCCACCATTGTTCCGAACTTCCGCATTGACGACGAAGATCTGCAAGACCTCAAAACTGTGCGCGATGCCGTTGACTATGTGTTCGGGCGCATCTCGAAGGGCGCTTAACTTCCGTGGGCGACTCTGCTTCGCTCGGTGTTTCCTCTTCAGAGTCGTTGCGTGCTGTATGTGCAGCGTTCCAATACGAGTTTCGTGACCCACAATTATTGCAAGACGCTTTCTTGCACCGTTCCTGGCAGTCGGAAAATGGTGCCGAGCGTTCGAATGAACGTTTGGAGTTTCTTGGCGACGCAGTATTGGGTTGGGTAGTTGCCGACATTGCGTATCGGCAGTTTTCTGAACTTCCTGAAGGTCGCTTAACCGACCTACGCAAGAGTGTGGTCAGTGCTACTGCACTTGCACGCATTGCCCGAGGCATTCACCTTGGCGACGCATTGTTATTGGGAAAAGGCGAAGATGCTGCAGGTGGGCGCGATAAAACTTCGCTGTTGTCTGATGCGTTTGAAGCAGTTGTTGGCGCTATTTATCTTGATGGTGGGCCCGAAGCTGCGTTCAGTGCAGTAGAAGCGGTACTGCTTCCTGCAATGCAAGAAGCACTCCCCAATATTGATCGCCTCGATTTCAAAACAGTATTGCAAGAAATGGTGGCTCGCATGGGTCTCAATCCACCCGATTATTCGGTGGAAAGTATTGGTCCCGATCACGATAAAACCTTTACGGCTTCTGTGCGTGTGGGGAAATTAGAAACCTTTGGTGTTGGTCGTTCAAAAAAAGCGGCTGAACAAGTTGCGGCACAAGCCGCATGTGATCTTCTCGATGCCTGAACTTCCCGAAGTAGAAACGGTACGTCGCAGCCTGGAAAACGCTGTGGTAGGTGCGCGCATAACGCAAGTTGAGGTAGGTCGTGAACGTACGGTGCGGCGCAGTAGCAAACAAGCACTCATCGCTGGTTTGCATCAGGAGACCTTTGTTGCTGTGCGGCGTCACGGTAAGTATTTACTGTTCGATCTGTCGTCGGGAAATGTGATGATGGTTCACTTGCGCATGAGTGGTCGACTACTGCTTGCCGCGCCTGGCGATGTTCGTGAAAAACACACACACGTGGTGCTCACTCTCGAGAAAAAGAATGAAGTGGTGCGAGAGTTGCGCTTTGTTGATCCACGAACATTCGGAGAAGTTGTGGTCTACAACCCCGACGATGACAATCCAGAGGCGGGAACCGAATCACTTGTGCCTGAAGTAGCGCGTCTCGGGCTCGATCCGCTCACAGGCAACTTCACCTTCGATGCTTTTCGCGAGCGCTTCACTCGGGGAAACCGTGGGGTGAAGGCATTATTGCTTGATCAATCGGTAGTGGCAGGAATTGGCAATATTTATGCCGATGAAATTTTGCATCGTGCTCGCCTGCGCTGGAATCATCTCAGTGCCACGCTGTCGGCAAAGCAGTTACGTGAGCTTCACGGTCATATCGGCGAAGTACTCGCCGAGGCAGTGGCAGCGGGTGGGTCTACCTTGGCCGACACTCAATACGTCGATGCCCTCGGCAAGGAAGGAATCTTTCAAACCGAGCACCGGGTCTATGCCCGGCAAGGTGAGAGGTGCCGCACCTGTGGGCGCGGAAT
>CAIOHI010000177.1 GCA_903858075.1 uncultured Actinomycetes bacterium | reverse complement strand
GGAGTCTGGGCCGTGTCTCAGTCCCAGTGTGGCTGATCATCCTCTCAGACCAGCTACCCGTCGTTGCCTTGGTGAGCCATTACCTCACCAACAAGCTGATAGGCCGCGAGGCCCTCCCAAACCGAAAAACTTTCGTTACCTCGCCATGCGACAAAGTAACGGCATCTGGTATTAGCAGTCGTTTCCAACTGTTATCCCAAAGTTTGGGGCAGGTTCCTCACGTGTTCCTCACCCGTTCGCCACTAAATCTTCCGCGGTGTTACCACCACATGGATTCCGTTCGACTTGCATGTGTTAAGCACGCCGCCAGCGTTCGTCCTGAGCCAGGATCAAACTCTCCGTTGAAACCGAAACCAGCCGAAGCTGGAAACCGTTTGGAAAGTTTGTGGTAACGAGCGGAATCTACTCTGCAATGTCACCACAACCTTGGCTTTAATTTGTTGACCGATCGGTTTGACCCGACCGGCGGTATTACTTGTTTGGTCAGACTGGCGTCTGACCAGAATTGACAGACGGAAAGCAAAAAGCCTTCCGCCCGCACTGGCGTTCTATCTTCTCTTTCGTTTTCAAGGAGCAAAGTGGGCACCCGCCCGAAAGCGGTCATGCCAAACCTCCACAGTTCCGGGCAACTTGTGCAACCGGCTTTTGGGGGCGAGTGACAACTCTATAGGCGTTATGACGAAAACGTCAACCCGATTTCAAGAGATTTTCACTCGACGACTATCGCAGCGAAACGGAGTTGCCTCCACCTCGGTGTGATGATCAACCAGCTATTGCTGGGCTCTGCAGATTATCGGGAAACGCAGGATTAACAACCAACATCAGAGAAATATTTTGAGTTATCTCATTTTCTCTACGAGGTGGTACGCAGTTTTCCCTCTACGCACTAATAAATACTTTCCGTGGAGCTCGGTGATGTCGCCCACTGCAGTTTCTAACGTGACCACTTGACCATTAATACGCACGCCGCCTTGCTCAATTGTGCGTCGCGCTTCACTTTTCGAACTGCACAGTTTGATATCGCTCAGCAATGCGACAACATCGATTGGCATGTCTTGAATGGTTGAACAAGGCACCTCACGTGCGACTGCTAGGAACGCTTCCACGCTTGCACTGGTGGGGTCGGCACCAAACAAAATGTCGGATACTTGTGCAGCAGCTTGTGCGCCGGGGTCGCCATGCACCATTGCCGTGAGCTCGTGAGCGAGGTGCTTCTGCGCAACTCTCTTTTCTGGCGCAGCTGCATGTTCAGCGAGAAGTGCAGCGCACTCGTCGAGGGTCGATAGCGAGAATTGTGGCAAATAGCGAGCAATTTCGGCATCGGACAGTTGCATCCAGAATTGGCGGAATTGGTAGGGGCTTGTGCGCTCGGGGTCGAGCCACACTGCCCCATCGGCTGTTTTGCCGAACTTTGAGCCATCGCTACGTGTCACGAGCGGCCAGGTGATGCCATGTGCATGACGAGAAAGCGTTTTACGAATGAGGTCGATTCCGGCGGTGATATTTCCCCACTGGTCGCTCCCCCCCATTTGCAACTCCACATCGTGGGTGGCGCTGAGATGACGGAAATCGTTGGCTTGCAACAGCATGTAGCTGAACTCGGTGAAAGATAGGCCATTTTCCGAGGTGAGGCGCGACTTCACCGAGTCTTTAGCCAGCATTTGGTTGACGGTGATGTGTTTACCCACATCACGCAAAAAGTCGAGCGCGGTGACCTGTGCGGTCCAATCGGCATTGTTCACCAGGGTTGCGGCATATTTGCCTGGCGAAAAATCGAGCAATCGACTGAGTTGACCCGAAATGCAAGCCACGTTGTACGACAGGGTCTCGGCATCGAGCAAATTGCGTTCTTCACTGCGGCCAGATGGGTCGCCCACCATACCTGTGGCGCCCCCGGCGAGCGGGAAGGGACGATGGCCAGCTAGTTGTAGCCGGCGCAGAGAAATTTGGCCGAGAAGGTGCCCCACATGAAGGGAATTGGCTGTGGGGTCGAAACCAACGTAAACGCCGACCGAGTGGTTGGCAAGGCGATCTTCCAAGGCTGCAGCCGGCGTGGAGTCGTGGACTAGCCCGCGGGCCTGCAGTTCAGGAAAGATATTCACCTATTTATGTTGCCATGTAGCACTCTCGAATACGGTTTTATTACCCAAAATCTTTTACAGGTAGGTTTGCGCTGTGGCTGCACCTGAAATGTCCTTTCACGACGCACTCCTACATCAGAGCGCGATCTGTACCCAATTGGGCTCACCCCTATATGCAGAGATTTTTCAAGCCATGGCAGCAGACCTCACCAACAATGGGGTGACAGCGCAGATTTCTGAGCATCTCACCATTCGTCCTCAACGTGATGCGGCCCCGCTACGCATAGCCGGGGCGATACATCGCCTTGCTTTAACAGGCAAGGCGCCCAGCATTGCTCGTCACTTTCCGTCGACAGGTGGAAATCCTGGACCAACGCTTGTTGACGATTACTTGGAAGCGCTCGCAATATTTCGTAACGATATTGATGACGGACTCTCGCGCTCCGTTCAAACAAATGAAGTGGGTCGTACCACCATGCTGGTAACCGGCATGTCATTTTTTGCACGTGAAGTGGGAATACCTGCAACACATCTTCGCGAAGTTGGTTCTTCATGTGGTTTGAACTTACAAGTTGACGATTACTTCTTTGAAGCCAACGGAACAAGTTATGGAAATGGAAATGCGTTGGTTCGTTTTGAAGACAGTGCATGGGGAACTCCGCGGCCCGACATCGCGCAGTGCCCTGTGCTTCTTTCGCGTGCGGGTTGCGACATTGCTCCACTTGATGCACGCAACGAAAATGATCAGTTCACTCTGTTGTCGTTTGTATGGCCAGATCAATTTGATCGTTTCGCACGCTTACGTAATGCCATCAACAATGCTTGCACATCACCAACGTATGTCTCACCTCATCAAAAAGATGCGGCCGAATGGATTCATCAGCAATTTGAAAACATTTCTTTCGACGAGCCCGTGTTGATTTTCCATTCCATTGTCTGGCAATACCTCAGCCGAAAAACGAAAGATGCGTTTCGCGAAGCAGTAAACGGTCGCTGCGCTCAACGGACCGCCCCAACAGGGTGGTTGCGCATGGAACCAGCGGGCCCCGTAGCCGATCTACGCATTGATATTTGGGAAGACAAAAGAAAGACCCACAGCGACCAAGTACTCGCAGACAGTTCGTACCACGGCATTGGTACACGTTCGCTCATTGCCAATTAGATTGCGAGCAGGTCTTCCCACTCGCCACGGGCAACTTCAATTGCGAGTTCCAACTGTTGACGCTGAACTTCGCCAGGCACTGGGCCTGCGCCACCAGGCGACGTACGCATGCTGACACCAACGCCAGGTGCAATGAGTTCTGCCGCAAATTTGCCAAACAGATCACTTGCCAAGGCAAGGTCGTGCAGCGTTTTTCCAGTTTGGATTGACTGCTGCACTAGTTCGCCTACATGAGCATGCGCCTGACGGAACGGAATTCCCTTTCTCACCATCCACTCGGCGAGGTCGGTTGCTGCCATGAGCTGGTCATCGGCAGCTAACTGCATGCGGTCTTTGTTGAACGTGGCAGTAGAAATCATTCCTGACAAAGCGCTGAGAGCCAATTTCACTTGGTTCACAGAATCGAATAAGGGTTCTTTATCTTCCTGCAGGTCACGGTTGTATGCAAGAGGCAGACCCTTCAATGTGGTGAGCAAACCTGTGAGGTTGCCAATGAACCGCCCAGACTTTCCACGAGCGAGTTCTGCTATGTCGGCGTTCTTCTTCTGCGGAAGCATTGATGAACCCGTGGAATAAGCGTCATCAAGTTTGGCGAAACCAAACTCTTCCGTAGTCCACAGCACCCACTCTTCTCCGAGGCGAGACAGGTGCACACCAAGCAAAGCAATATTGAAGAGAGCTTCTGCCACGAAATCACGATCGGACACAGCATCGAGTGAATTCACGAATGCGGCCCGAAAGCCCATTTCTTTAGCGGTCGATGACGGATCAATGGGAAGAGACGACCCTGCAAGGGCGCCTGCGCCGAGTGGCGAGATGTTTCCTCTATCGATGGCAGAAAAGATTCTGTCGGTGTCACGCAGCAATGACCACGCGTGCGCAGCAAGGTGATGTGACAGTTGCACTGGCTGTGCGCGCTGCAGGTGCGTATAGCCCGGCATGTAAATGCTGCCCTTACCCCAACCAGCAGCGTCGGCAGACGCAACCAATACGTCGATGAGGTCGAGAACGCGCCCAGCAACCAGCGTGAGTTCGCGCCTAGTCCATAACCGCAAAGCGGTAGCTACCTGGTCGTTGCGGCTCCGGGCAGTGTGCAATTTTGCGCCAGCACTTCCCGCTATTTCTGTGACACGCCGTTCAATTGCCGTGTGAATATCTTCATCACTTGGCATAAATGAAAATTGTCCTGAAGAAAATTCATCATGAACCTGAGACAGCGCAATGCGCACAGCTTCTGCTTCTTCGGTACTCAATAATTTCGCCCGCTCAAGCCCATTGACATGAGCACGCGAACCCGTGATGTCGTCGTGCCAGAGCACTTGATCGAAAGGCAAACTAGCGGTGAAGGCCATCAACTCTTCGGCAGGGCCACTCGCGAATCGACCATGCCATAATTGCCCTCGCTGTGCATCTTGTTCGGTCACGATGTAGCTCCTTTTAATCCTGCCAATGTTCTCAACTCAATAGATAATTTCTTGCCGCCCACTGCCTCGGTTGCGACACACATAATGGTGTCGTCTCCTGCCACCGTGCCGAGAAGGCCTTTTGGTGCAGCACGGTCGAGCGCAGAAGCAACCACATGCGCACACCCAGGTGGAGTGCGCAAAATGACCAAATTTCCGCTGTGCGAAACCTCGGCTACCCATTCACTCATTACGCGGCGCAATTGATCATTTGTTGCGCGCCGAGCGGGTTCGAAACTTGCAATTGCGTAAATAGTGTCACCCTGCGAGGAACGCACTTTTACTGCACCAACTTCTTCCAAGTCACGAGAAATAGTGACTTGCGTCGCCGTGATGCCTTCTTTAGCGAGCATTGTGCGGAGTTCATTTTGACTAGATACTTCTTTTGTCTCGATGATGCGCACGAGCGCTTGCTGTCGTTGCGCTTTAGTACTCATAATTACGCACGTTCCTTTACTGCTGCACTCTGCTGTTGGAAAATCCAAGCCAATAAACCACGAGCACTGTGCAAACGATTATGGGCCTGTTCAAAGACACGACTGTTGGGCCCATCAATGACACCAGCTTCCACCTCGGAACCACGATGCGCCGGGAGGCAATGATAAAAACATGCACCTTGTTGTGCGTTGGTCATCAGATGTTGCGTCACCATGAATCCTGCAAATGCTGCTGCCTTTTGCGCAGCCATAGATTCTTCACCCATAGAGATCCAAACATCGGTGTGCACTGCCACTGATCCTTTGACCGCTTCAGCAGGAGCGGCTACGTACTGCACGCTTCCCTCTCCTAAAGAGTTTATGGATGCAAGTTCGCTGTCGGTAGGGCGGTATTGAGGTGGCGTTGAAACAACAAACTCCGCACCCAACATGACACACGCCTGGGCGAGAGACTTCGCAACATTATTGAAGTCACCTACCCATGAGATTCTCTTCCCCTGCAAATTGCCATGTTGCTGCTGCATAGTCAAAACATCGGCAAGTGCCTGCAGCGGGTGTGCAACATCACTCAACATATTGACAACGGGAACTGATGACACCGCGGCCATTCTCTGAACAACATCATGCCGAAATACTCGAGCACCGAGAAATGCGTGGTACCCCGCCATCACTTGGGCAACATCTTCCGCTGTTTCTCTGACATCAATGCCCACTTCCTCGCCACGGGTATAGACAGGGTGACCGCCGAGTTGTACCACTGCTACTTCCATAGAATGCCGCGTTCTGTTGGAAGGCTTTTCAAAAATGAGAGCAGCACAATGGCCACTCAGTGGAGCACCTAGTTGCGCCACAGGTACTTGCGCGAGTGCAAGAACATCGTTTAGTTCATTGACTGCAAGATCGGAGATGTCGAGTACGTGACGAACACTCATGAAGAGACCTCGACTTCCTTCATTACCTGAGCCATCACATTGGCGAATATGGCAACAGCTTCATCAATGTGTTCAGCACTGACATTGAGAGGAGGCGCCATACGAATTGTTGAAGCATTGACCGCATTAGTGACCAAACCCTGCGCGAGACAGCTCTGATACACCTTTGTAGCGTCGCATCCTTGTGCCAACTCGATGCCGAGCAATAGACCAGCCCCTCGAACGCCAACGACTCCTGGGACTTTAAGCAGCTTCTCGGTCAATTGTGCGCCAACGGAAACAGCAAGTTGCGGAGCATTAATGCGTTTCATTTCTGCAATGACAGCACGCACTACAGAAGTCACGAGCGCTGTGCCGCTATATGTGCTGCCGTGGTCTCCTGGCTGAAGAACTTTGGCAACATCTTCCTTCACCCATATTGCACCGACTGGAACACCGTTGCCGAGCGCCTTTGCCATCAATACTGCATCGGGCGAGATACCAGAATGTTCAAAGCCAAACCATTTTCCGGTACGACCCATTCCCGTTTGCACTTCATCGATAATCAGAAGCACGCCACGTTCTTTACACAGCGACTCCACAGCTTTCAAGTAACCAGCAGGGGCTGGGATCACTCCACCCTCACCTTGAATTGGTTCGAGTAACACCGCTGCTACCGACGAATCGACTGCTTGGGACATCGCCTCGATATCGCCATAGGCAACATGCTTGAAACCTTCAGGCATGGGTTGAAATGGTTCATGCTTTGCTGGTTGGCCAGTGGCTGCCAGCGCACCAAGAGTACGACCGTGAAAGCTTCCCAGTGCCGACACCATTGTGTGGCGACCACGACCACCGTGTTTACGAGCGAGTTTGATTGCAGCTTCATTTGCTTCAGCGCCAGAGTTGCAGAAAAACACTTGACCACTGCTGCCCGTAGCACTTTTCAGCAGTTGGTTGATATCTATTGCTGCAGCAGTGGCAACGGGGTTAGCAAAAAAGTTGCTCACGTGAATGAGTTCAGCCGCTTGATGCGTCAGCGCCTCGGTGACGCACGAATGCGAATGACCCAAAGAGGTCACCGCGAGACCGCAGAGGAAATCGAGGTAACGCTTCCCTTGCGAGTCCCAAAGTTCCGTACCTTGGCCGCAAACAAACATCACCGATGGTGGCCCAAAGACAGGTAGATACGGGCAATGATCTAGCCCTGCAGCTTCTGGTACGGGTTGAGCATTGTTTTCGAGAAATGCGTGTTTAGTCATTACTTTGCCACCTTTGTTGAATCACTTTTTGTCACCATTGTTCCAATTCCTGCGTCAGTAAAAAGCTCGATGATGCTGACGTGAGCAATACGCCCGTCAAGGATGTGCACCGCTGGCACCCCAAGCCCAACAGCTTCCATACAGCTCTCTGCTTTAGGAATCATTCCGCCAGCAATAGTTCCATCGCTGAGGAGATCATTGAGTTCTGTGTCGGTGAGAGAGCTAATGAGCGAGTCTGCCCGAGACACGTCGCGACGCAGCCCTTCAATATCGGTGAGATACAGAAGCTTCTCGGCTTTCATTTCACCGGCAACAAACGCCGCAACAGAATCGGCATTGATGTTGAAGGTCTGCCCATTGGAGTCGACGCCTACCGTTGCAATAACCGGAATTTCGCCCGCAGAAAGAACGTCAGCAAGCGTCTGTGATCCAATACCAATTACGTCACCAACGAATCCGAGCAACTCATTACGTTGGACTACAGAAATGAGCCCGTCTTTCGCTCCTGATAATCCTCGGGCCTTGCCTCCACAGCTATTGATTGCTTCCACGATGCTTGGGTTCACTTGGTTTGCCAGCACCTCTTCAACAACTTTCATTGTTGGCGCATCAGTCACGCGCCGGCCATCGACAAACTTGCTTTCAATTCCCTGTCGTTCAAGTTCAGCATTGATTTGTGGTCCACCTCCATGCACCACGATGGGTCGAATGCCGACAGAAGCGAGAAAAACCATGTCTTCAGCAAAAACTTTCAATGGGTCTGTGTGAGTGGTGCCCGACAAAGCATTGCCGCCGTATTTCACCACCACCGTCGACCCAGCAAAGCGCTGGATATATGGCAAAGCTTCAATGAGCACTGCTGCAGTTTCGTTCGCAGACATCATGGCCACATACCCACCGCGCTCAGACCGAGTGATTCATTCAGACCAAGAGCAACGTTTGCTGACTGCACTGCTCCACCGGACGCACCTTTTGTGAGGTTGTCGAGAGCAGCAATAACAATTGCATAACCCGTGCGCGCGTCGTAACGCGCAGTGATGTGTACAGCATTAGTTCCCTGTGTTGATTTTGTTGAAGGGATCTCTTCGCCCACGACAACAAATTTTTCGTTCTTGTAAGCCTCTACAAGAACTTGCAAAAGACTCTCTGTCGTTGTGTTTGTCGACATAGGCCGCGCATAACACGTTGCCAAAATGCCCCTATTCATGGGTGCCAAATGAGGCGTGAAGAGAACTTGCCCACCAATTTCTTGCTCCATCTCTGGCGTATGGCGATGCGAGACAAGGCCGTAGGCAGAGAAATCTTCGTCAACACTCGTGAACATGCTCGAAGATTTCAAAGCCTTACCTGCGCCTGACACACCCGAAGCAGCATCGACGATGAGCCCTTCTGGATGAAAGATTCCGCCACGCACAAACGGACGCAAGGCCAGGGTTGCTGCAGTGACATAGCACCCTGGCGTGGCAATGAGTTTCGCTCCTACAAGTTCTTTTCTGTACACCTCGGGTAAACCGTAAACAGCTTGGGCAACATATTCAGGATGAGTGTGCTCGAAGCCATACCACTGCGGGTACTGCGCTGTGTCGCGCAATCGAAACGCCGCAGAGAGGTCGACAACACAGCCAACATCACCCAATAGTTGGGGAACTACTTCGACCGATGACTCATGTGGAAGCCCGAGAAAAACAACATCGACGCCTGAAACTGCCTCGGGGGAATACACCTGAGCCACGAGGTCGGGGTACGCCGCCCGCAAGCTGGGATACAAATGTGAGAGTTTCTCGCCAGCTTGTGAATCTCCACTTGCAAACACCACTTCCATTTCAGGGTGCTGGGCGATGAGGCGCAATAGTTCGACTCCCGTGTACCCCGTTGCCCCAAGTATTGCTGCTGTTTTCTTAGCCATATGTATTACTATACATTGTAATGTATAGTAATACAAGCATTATGAAGGGCTAGGCCCGCAGTTGCGCCCCTAGTTTGGCGACAGCATCGATGCTCTTTTGACGAGCAGTAGCCACTTCTTCACCGGTCAGGGTGCGATCGGGAGCCTGGAGTCGGATACGAAAGGCCAGACTGCGGGAGTCGTCGCTGACGCCCTTGCCACGATAAATATCGAAAAGGTCAACGGAGACAGCAAGCGCGCCTGCACCTTGCCGCACAGCACGGTGTACATCAAAAGCAGACACCGTATTTGGGACAACGAAAGCAAGATCAACGTCGCTCGACGGATAGCGACTCACTGTTTTCGCCGCAACTGCCTTTGGTTCTTCACGCAATACGGTAGAGAGTGACAGCTCCAAACAACTCACACGCCCCGTGATGCCCTGTTGCTTCAAGACAACAGGAGAGATTTCTCCGATGGCGCCAATGACCGTTTTACCTCGACGCAGCGTTGCACTACGCCCTGGGTGAAAGCCAGCAGGAGGGTTCTTCTGATCGATCTGAGCACCGATACCTAAGGCATCGACCAATAAGTTCCATGTGGAAAGTGCAGAAAGTTCTTGCCCATCTGAATCAACCGACATCACACACAACATCTCTTCTTCATCGGGCAATGCACTTGCACCCCGTGGGTAAACACGCCCTACTTCGTAGAGATGAATGTTGTCGACACGATGCGATTGGTTATACGCAATTGCTCGCAACAAACCTGGACGCAATGAAACACGCAACACAGACTCTTCTGCAACAAGAGGGTTGACCAGTGCAAGTTGTGCGCTGTCGTCAATGCCAGCAAGTCGTGTGGCGAAAGGGTCGAGGAACGGGTTAGGCATTGCTTCGCACCAACCGGCTTCCACCATCACCTCATGCACCAAACGTCGCCGTTGCTGCACTGAAGACAACCGTCCGTGCACTGGTGAATGAGGAACTGACTTCCCTAGTGCGTCGTATCCGTAGTGTCGAGCAATTTCTTCAATGACATCTACTTCACTCGCACAATCGGGACGCCAAGAAGGAATACCGACCAAGACGTTGCCATCTTTTTGGTCGGCAACAACGAATCCGATTGGCCCAATGAGTTCATGCACTTCAGGGGCGCTGAGAGAAACCCCGAGAACGCGCAACACTTGCGACAACCGCAAGGTGATTTGTGTGAGTTGCTGCGGGCAGGTGTCATTGGCAACAACCTGAGATGAACCGCACACCACAAGATCTGGGCACGTTATTTGCAAGATCTCGATGAATCGCAATGCTGCATATTCTGCACCAAATGGGTCGACTCCTCTTTCGAATCGCGCAGATGCTTCTGAACGCAGACCATGCCGAGCGGCAGACTCTAGAACCGTGTCGGCCGGGAACCATGCAGCTTCAAGCACAATCTCTGTGGTTGTATCGGTGACTTCAGAATGCAGACCACCCATCACTCCACCGAGGCCAACTGCGGTGTTTTCACCATTTGCAATAACGATGTCGGTTGGGTCTAACTCGCGTGTTGCACCATCGAGGGTGATCAAGGTTTCTTGCGGTAATGCGAAACGTACACGAAAACCACTACTGACGGCATTGAGATCGTAGGCGTGTGTTGGTTGATTGAGCTCAAGCATGACGAAGTTAGAAGCATCAACAACGTTGTTAATAGAGCGCATTCCACTGCGAGACAACCGGTCTTGCAGCCACTGTGGCGATGGGCGCACTGCAATATTTTTTACCACCGTTGCCGTAAAGCGCCCACAGGCATCTTGACTTGCAATATTGATTTCAACTTTGTGCACTGGCGCAGCCTGAACATTGATCTTCTTCGCTTGGAAAGGAATGGCCAAGTGCGCAGCAAGATCGCGAGCGACACCTAAATGTCCCCAGCACTCTGGGCGGTTGCGCGTGAGATCGATATCGAAAATGGTGTCGGTTGTTGCACCAAGCGCATCGAAGAGTTCAATACCTAGTGGCAGGTGTGATGGCAATATAAATATTCCACCATGATCTTCGTTCAGCTCTAATTCCTTAGCGCTACACAACATGCCTTCGCTATCGATTCCAAGAATTCCACGTTTCAATATTTGGCGACCATCGGGCATCGTTGTGCCGAGAGTCGCAAGTGGAATTTTGTCGCCAACCGACATGTTGAAAGCGCCGCACCACACATGAAGTTCGTTTGCACCATCGGTTGTCACATATACGCGATGAACCTTTTCGGCATCGGGGTGACGCTCGGTACGTAACACCTGTGCAACAACAACGCCCTGCAAGCGTGAACCCGACTCGATGACTTCTTCAACGGGCATGCCCAATGAGGTCAGTGCATCACTGAGGGTTTCAGTATCGGTGCCGAAGTTGGCGAACTCGTTGAGCCAAGACAAGAGAATTTTCATGACGAGAACTGCCTTAAGAAACGAAGATCGTTGGTGTACATCTCACGAATGTCTTCCACATTGTGACGTTCTTTCGCCATGCGGTCGATACCGAACCCGAAAGCAAAACCCGACCATTCTTCAGGGTCGAGCCCACCAGCGCGTAAGACATCGGGGTGCACCATGCCGCAGCCACCCAACTCAATCCATGAACCATTTGCGCGACGAATATCGAATTCTGCACTTGGTTCAGTGAAGGGAAAATACGAAGGACGAAGTCGACTCGTGAAGTCATCACCAAAGAATGCTTTAGTGAATGCTTCAATTGTGCCGGCAAGATCTTTAAAGGTGATGTTGCGGTCAATGACAAGACCTTCAATTTGATGAAACACCGGCATGTGAGTTGCGTCGGGAGTATCTCGACGAAATACGCGACCCGGCATGATTGCATAAATGGGCGGTGGCCAATTTTGCATGACACGAATTTGAACGGGAGACGTGTGCGTGCGCAGCACAACACTGCCTGGCTCTTCACTTTCGACGAACAAGGTGTCCCACATGCTGCGCGCTGGGTGCGACTTCGGCATATTTAATGCCTCGAAGTTGTAGAAATCACTTTCCACTTCTGGGCCTTCAGCAACTTGGAACCCCAACCCAATGAAAACATCTTCAAGTCGTTGCGTTGCTTGCGTTACGAGATGCAATCGACCTCGAGTAGTTCCTGACACAAGGTGTTCTGTGATATCGATCTGTTCACGCAACAATTGCGCGGCCATCTCTGTTGCTTCGCAGTCAGATTTCTTTGCACCGAGCGCCGCGTCGACGCTGGTTTGGGCAGCATGCAAGGCTTGACCAGCAGATTTACGCTCTTCGCTATCGGTAATGCTCCCCATTGACGACTTCAGTTGGCTGAGTGCAGACTTCTTGCCCACTAGTGCAGGCGTAGCCTGAGCGACTTCTTCCGACGACGTGAGAGCTGCAATGGTTTTCAGAGAAGCATCGACAACCGCGGCAATTTGCTCAACAAAGGGCACTGGAGAAGTCATAGACCCCGACGTTAGTGGTCTCAGGCACCTGAAGCGTGGTGTTTTCGTTGTCGCGCGACTTCAAAACACAAAACAGTGGTGGCCATCGCCACATTGAGACTCTCTACCGGCCCTTGGTGCGAGATGGTGATCCACTGAGAAATAGGCAGGTTGGGAGCGAGCCCAGAAGCTTCGTTGCCCATCACGAGGGCCACCCCTTGCGCCAAGTTGACTTCGTCGTAGGCCGCGGGGCCGAGCTTTTCATGCGACGTTGTTCCGAACAACGGCCACTTCATGTCGACAAGTTGCTCTAACGACACCGATAAAAAGAGCGACGAACTAAAGATGGCTCCCGCCGCGGCTCTGACCACTTTGGGTGAATACGGATCGACAGTGCCCGGGGTAACGACGATGCCACTTGCCCCTGCAGCCACTGCACTGCGAATCATGGTGCCAAGGTTTCCAGGGTCAGCTACTCGATCAGCAACAAGGATCCATTCGGCCTTCGAGGAATGCTCTGGCGACATCGCTCGCAGAGTAGAGACATCGCCTGCATTCATGGCAAAAATAGCAAGCACTTTTTGCGGAGTCACCGTGGTAGACACCCGCTCTAAAGTATTTTGACTAATGAAGTGCACTTCACCACCAGATACACACGGCTGCGCACCTTCACAGACGAACTGCTCAATGAGTTCGAGTCCAGCGTCGATGGCGGCCTGCACCAAAGTGGGCCCTTCAACAACGAAGCACCCCGATTCGTAGCGTTCCTTTCGCTCAGAGAGCAATTGGCGGAGCCGACGAACTGGGGTGCTCGTAAAACTTACAAGGGGCTGATTCAGCCGAGTGCTGCCTTTGCGGCTTGCACCAAACGACCGAATGAGTCGATGTCATGAACTGCCATGTCGGCCAAGATTTTGCGGTCGACTTCAATGTTTGCTGCATTGAGGCCAGCAATGAATTGGCTGTAGCTCATGTCGTAGATGCGGCAACCAGCATTGATGCGCTGGATCCAGAGACGACGAAATTCGCCTTTCTTTGCACGGCGGTCACGAAAGGCGTATTGCCCTGACTTCATTACCTGTTCATTGGCAGCACGAGCCGAACGACTCTTGTTACCGTAATAACCTTTTGCACGCTCGAGAGTCTGTTTACGACTCTTACGAGCATTAACGGCGCGTTTTACGCGGGCCATAGTGGTTCTCCTTTAACTTTCTTGATACAACTTGTTGACAACGGTGGATGATTATCTTTCGGCGAGGAGGCGCTTAATACGCTTCACATCACCTGAGTGCACATCGACCGTTCCGGCTAATGCACGTGTGCGCTTTGACGACTTCTTTTCAAACAAGTGCTGACGCATGGCTTGCTGGCGACGCAGCTTGCCTGTACCTGTTTTACGAAAGCGCGTTGACGCAGTCTGGCTAGTTTTCATTTTCGGCATGTACTTCTCCTGACTCGGTAACACTTACTTCAACTTCTGGTGTAATTGCCGCTGGTACTGGTACCGCTTCGGCAATAACTTTTGGCTTCTCTGAAGGTTTGACAGCAGGTTTTTCGTCTGCTTTTTTCACTACTTTTTTGTCTGAAGACAACACCATGGTCATATTTCGTCCTTCAAGTCGGGCTTGGGTTTCCACTCGGACTCCCTCACCTAACTGTGCAATGACATTGTCGAGCAAACGAGACCCCAACTCAGGGTGAGCCATTTCGCGGCCCCTGAATTGCAAAGTGACTTTCACTTTGTGTCCGTCTTCTAAAAAGTCATGCATGTGACGCACCTTGGTGTCGAAGTCGCCCTTACCAATTTTCGGGCGGAGCTTCACTTCCTTGATGGTGACCTGCGTGGTCTTTTTTCTCGACTCTTTTGCCTTTTGTGCTTCTTCGTAGCGGAACTTTCCGTAGTCCATAATGCGACATACGGGCGGAACTGCTAGCGGTGCAACCTCAACTAGGTCGAGGTCAGACTGCTTGGCAAGTTCGAGAGCTTCTGGAAGGGTTTTGATTCCCAACTGGTTGCCTAGTGCGTCGATGAGACGTACTTCTCGTGCCCGAATGCGATCGTTGTACCGTGGTTCGTTCGTCGCCGTAGCTATGGCCGTTCACTCCTGTGCAAGTGGCTCTCCCTTTCGATTGCCCAAT
>CAIOHI010000176.1 GCA_903858075.1 uncultured Actinomycetes bacterium | reverse complement strand
CAATCACTCAAGATTGCAGCAGCGGCGCGGTCCTCCCTCGTGCCCTCTCGCAGTGCCTGACCATAGTAAGAAGAGATCTGATACTTGAGTCTCTCAACTTGATCGATACTCGGCAGCATTCCTTGCGCTTGCAGCTCGACGATATCGGTTAGACCTTTTAATTCGAAATTGGTGAACTTGTCTGACGCGGCCAACCAGTCACTTGCGATGTCTTCAAGCGAACGATACGAATCGAATAGCTGTTTAAGCACTACCGATATCTGAGCTCTCTCACCCTCTCCAAGATTTGTGGTTTCCACGAAGCGCCAACTGTGCTCTCTTGGGTCTCCCACCGCGTCTAAATGATCGGCAACTTCTTGCACACGTTCCCTGAATACTGGCCATGTCTCAACGAAGGTTTCGACAAAAGCGGCGGGCAGTTCCTCTACCTCACCAATTCCGAGCTCGAGGATATCTTCGTGGATATTCCATGGCGTGAGTGGCGGTCGTTGCGAGTTGTGAACACCATCTTTATATTCATTTAATCTGCGCTCGGCATTCTTTCGAGTGAAGTCAAGCTCCTGCCACTTTGCATCTTCTGGGTCGATGTTCTTCTCGAGTGCTGTAGTGAGCGCTTCACTGATGTTTCTACGCATGCGCGTATCAGAGTCACCTTTTGCGTGAAGGTTCAGACAGAAGTCGCCCAGACCACATGCATCTAGGCGCTTCTTCACAGCATCTAGCGCCGTCTGCTTTTCAGCCACAAACAAAACCTTTTTGCCATGGGCAAGGCATGAAGCCAAGAGATTTGTAATTGTTTGCGACTTACCAGTGCCGGGTGGTCCCTCTAACCGAAATGACTTGCCGTCTAACGCCATCTGAATCGCCGCACGCTGCGAGTCGTCAGCCGCAATTGGCGTTAGGGGCTCAAGGGGGGTCGTTGGTGCAACAGCTTGATCGAGAAATGGCTGATTCGGAGTGAGGATCAAGTGCTTTGCGACTGGACTGATCTCCGCCATATCTTGCCAGTGCTCGGCAAGGTCTTTCCACAATCGAAAAGTCGAATAATCAAAAACTCCAAGAACAACTGAGGGTTTCACCGCAAAATTATGAAGCTTCGCTTGCTGCAATCGCGCCGAAATGCTTTTTATCATCTTGTCAAAATCGAGACCCTTTTCATCTTCTTCGGGATTTACCAATTCGGGAAGGTCAAGTTTGTAAGGCTCACGGCGAAGCTTTTCGTGCAAGCAGTAATTTGGTGTCACATCACCCTGAGGGTCAAGCCGGAGCGTGTGCGGACTTCCACGTCCGCCTTCGAGAATTACGGGATACAGATACAGCGGCGCACGCCACTCAGTAACAGTAGTTTGATTCTTTCCACCAAAAGCAGCTGTCTCTTTGCGCTCGGTCCACTCGACTGCGCCGAGTGCCAGATAGAGAGAGTTAACTCCAGTCTCGAGCATTGTTTCTTTGGCTTCATCGTTGATCGCTGATAATTTCTTACGAAGGTCTTGTGCGTAATCCACCAGAATGGCGTTCCTTATGTGAGCAAGTGCCTTAGCCTCATCTGCAGGTTGAATCTCGCCAGACTGCAGCGCGTTGGCTACTGCTCGCTCCGCTTGTCTTTGAACTTCAGGAACTTGTCGGTAGCTCGGACT
>CAIOHI010000175.1 GCA_903858075.1 uncultured Actinomycetes bacterium | reverse complement strand
CTACGCAATTGTCGGCACGCTCACTGTGCTCATTGTGTCTGGTCTTGTGTTCACGGTTGCATCTCTCTTTAAAAGCATTGGTGGTCGCGCAGCGAACACCGATCTTTTAAATGCACATGCGTTGTATTGGTATTTCCTCGCCGCGGCATACTCCGCAGTGTGGTTCGTAGTCTTCGTGCAGAAGTAGGTTGACGATGTTTACGCCAGGTTCAAAATTATTTCTCGGACTCACAGGGTTCGTCATTGCCGTCAGCGTCATTTACGTTGCGTTAGTCGATAGCTCTGTGGGCGGCGCAGTTGCGTTGCTATCTGTTGCCATCGGAACTGCTCTTCTTGCTGGCTTGTCGCTTTTCAACCGTGATGGCGAAGTTGCAGTTGGAGACGTAGCTGCACCTGCTGGGGCTGAACCGCTCACCTCAAGCATGTGGCCACTTGTAGCCACCGTTGGCTTCGTTGGGGTAGTTGCCGGTCTCCTCACTCACCCCATTGTTTTCTTCCTTGGTCTCATTGCGCTTTTGGCAGCAGGTGTGGAATGGCTCATTCAGTCGTGGAGCGAAGGCGCCTCAAGCGACAAGACCTACAACGCATCCATTCGTGGCCGCATGTTGCATCCTCTTGAATTTCCTGTGCTTGCACTTGTTGGACTAGGCGTCATCATTATTTCTTTCTCGCGCGTCATGCTCGCAGTCTCTAAAGATGCCGGTGCAATTATTTTTATCATTGCCGGCGCAGCAGTTCTCTTTGTCGGTTCAGTATTTGCTTTGAAGCCAAGTTTGAAAAAAACATTGGTGGTAGGAGTTTGTGTAGCAGGCGCAGTTGGCGTAGCGGCAAGTGGAATTGCAGCAGCAAGCAATGGGCTTCGAGACGACCTTGTGAAGGCGAAAAAAGAACACCACTTCAGCCACAAAGAATGTGGTGAAGAAGAAGGTGAACACTTCGACCATTTGGCAGAGGGCACAATCTCTCTTCGCTCAAACGTTGTGGCAACTATTGAATTGCGCGATGGCAAGCTCACTGCCCGTGAGTTAGGTGTTGACAAAGTCACACAAACCATTACTTTCCCGCGCTCGAATGACGCCACCATTATTTTCCGCAACAAAGACGAAAAAGAAGTTCGGCTCACTGCGTTCCTCGGAACAAAAGCGGTGCAAGATGGCGTTGTGGAAGAAGTACTCAACTGCACACAGATGATTGGCATAGACCACGAGCAAGCGCTCACGTTTAAAATCGCCAAGCCATCAATGGCATCTGACAAGCCGTACACCCTTACTGTTCCTGGCCTTGAAGGTCAATCAATAGAAATAATGGTGCCTTAATCATGAGCACAAAAATTCGTCGCATTGTTGCTGGCGTCTCCGGACTTGCCGCAACTTCATTTCTCGCCGGCTGCGCAAAAGATGCACCGCAAGATACATGGCAGCCAAAAGGCACTAACGCAAAAATCATTGACGATCTGCAACAACCCGTCTTTGCCATTGCGGGTGTCATTGGCGTCATTGTTACTTGCGCTGTGATCTATTGCATTATCAAATTCCGCGACCGTGGCCAAGCAATGCCAGAGCAAACACACGGTAAGCCTGCGCTCGAAATTGGCATGACCATTTTGCCAGCTCTCATTTTGGCTGGTGTCGGCGTATTCACCTTCCGCACGGTGTTCGATCTCTCAAAGACCAGCGATACACAAATGGTGGTCAACGTCACCGGTCAGCAGTGGTGGTGGGAATACGATTACCCCGCACAACCAGAAATGGGCATCACAGCTCCCATCATTACTTCCGGACAGATGATCATTCCTGTTGGTACAAAGGTGTTGTTGCGCGAAACCAGTCGCGACGTTATTCACTCGTATTGGATTCCTGCACTGAACGGCAAGCGTGATGCTGTGCCGGGTCGCGTGCACACTTTGCGTCTCGATGCCGATAAGCCAGGAATTTATGCTGGTCAGTGCACAGAGTTCTGTGGACTTTCGCACGCAAACATGCGCATGGAGACAGTCGCACTGAGCAAAGAAGACTTTGCAGCCTGGGTGGCAAATCAACTCACCAATGCGAAGTCGCCTGCAGAAAAAACTTTGGCAAAAGAAGGCGAAGGAGTCTTCTTGAACCAGTGCGTTCGTTGTCACCAAGTCAATGGGCTGAAAAAAGCCGATGGCACGCCGGCAATTGCTGCGCCCGATGAAAACGTATGGTCAGGTGCAGCGCCTAACCTCACGCACCTCATGTCGCGCAACACATTTGCAGGAGCATCCTTCGATCTTCTTTCGCCGAAATGCCGCGCAGATGTTTGGGGTGCAAGTAGCGAAACAGTTGGCAAGAAATATCTTGCTGGTGTGAGCGAAGAATGCCTGAATCAAACAGATCTACGACGTTGGTTACGCAATGCGCCGGCAATGAAGCCGATGTATGCAGACCCAGCAAAACTCACATCCACCAACGGTAAATACCGCGGTATGCCGAATCTCGGACTCACAGAGGACGACATCGACAAACTTGTGGCATACCTCTCCACTCTGAAGTGATCGGAGCACGCTGACATGGCAATTATTGAACGTCCAGTTACAACCCAAGGTGTGGAAATCGCACTACCAGCTACACCTTCACGTGCACAAGGAGGCTTCAAGCGTCCGGTAGCAACAACAGGGTGGAAGTCGTGGCTCTTCACTGTCGACCATAAAAAGCTCGGCATCATGTACGGCGTCATGGCAATGTTCTTTTTCATCTTGGGCGGGCTTGAAGCTGTACTCATTCGCCTTCAACTTGCTGCACCAAATGGCAAGGTGTTGAGCGCCAGTGTGTACAACCAAATGTTCACCATGCATGCCACCACCATGGTGTTCCTTTTCGTCATGCCCATGGCCGCAGCCTTTGCAAACTATTTCATTCCGCTCCAAATTGGTGCTCGTGACGTTGCCTTCCCACGTATGAACGCTTTTGGTTTCTGGTGCATTTTGGGTGCCGGTATTTTCATTAACTTGTCTTGGTTCTTCGGCGGCGCCGCCGATGGTGGCTGGTTCATGTACGCACCAAACTCTGGGCCAATTTTCTCACCATCACATGGTGTTGACTTTTGGGCACTCGGTCTACAAATTGCAGGTATTGCCTCGTTAACTGGTGCAATCAACCTCATCGTGACGGTGTTAAACATGCGTGCTCCAGGTATGAGCCTCATGAAAATGCCAGTGTTCACTTGGCTCCAGCTTGTTGTGCAATTCCTCTTGTTGTTCGCAGTGCCGGTTATTACTGTGGCGCTTTTCCTCTTAAGTTTCCAACGCAACTTCGGTGCAACGTTCTTCGACGTGTCGGCAGGTGCCGACCCACTTCTGTGGCAGCACTTGTTCTGGATCTTCGGACACCCCGAGGTGTACATCCTTATTTTGCCGAGCTTCGGCATTATCTCTGAGGTGCTTCCCGTGTTCTCAAAGAAGCCACTCTTCGGATATCCATTCGTGGTGTTCTCTGGTGCAGCAATCGGCTTTGTCGGTTGGGGCGTGTGGGCTCACCACATGTTTGCTTCTGGTCTTGGGCCGGTATCGGTTGCGGTGTTCTCTATTTCCACCATGGCCATTGCTATTCCAACCGGTGTAAAAATTGTGAACTGGACCCTCACCTTGTGGGGCGGCAAGTTGCGTTTCACTGCAGCAATGCATTTCGCCATCGGGCTCATTGTGCTCTTCACCATCGGTGGTTTGTCGGGTGTTACGCACTCAGTGGCACCGTCTGACACACAACAGACCGATACGTATTACATCGTTGCTCACTTCCACTATGTACTTTTCGGTGGAGCAGTATTCGGAATCTTCTCTGGTTTCTACTACTGGTGGCCAAAGATGTTCGGCAAGACACTCAATGAAAAATTGGGTAAGGCCAACTTCTGGCTCATGGTTATTGGTATGAACATGACCTTTGGACCAATGCACATTTTGGGCCTCCAAGGTCAACCACGTCGTATGTACCAATGGACCGAAGCACGCGCTGGAGAAGGCTTCTTCAACCTTGCATTCTGGAACCAGATTGCGTCAATTGGCTCGCTCATTTTGACGCTTGGCATTTTCCTCTTCATTGTCAACGTCATCAAAACGACCCGTAGCAAAGAACGTGCTCCGCTTGACCCTTGGGATGCACGTACCTTGGAGTGGATGACAAGCAGCCCGCCGAAGGAACACAACTTCGATGTCATTCCAAACGTTCATCACCTCGACGAGTTCTTCCATCGCAAGTATGAGCAAGATCCGGTCACGCATGAATATAAGCAAATTGCTACAGCTGAAGAAATTCTTGCCGACCAAGAAGCTCATGCCGACAAGCACATTCACATGCCGTCACCGTCGTATTGGCCAATTGTTCTTGCAGCAACTTTGCCCATCATCACCATTGGTGTTATTTACTCAATACCAGTAGCCATTGTTGGCGGTATTTTCTTGGTGCTGGCAATGTTCGGTTGGGCTCTCGAGCCATCAACTGCACCAGAAACCGATTTCGATCCTCCAGCATCGGAAGAAAGCACGAAGGAGTTGACTCCACTTGTCTGACGTAGCAGTTCACGAAGCCGATCACGGCACACACGGACACACCACTTCAACTGGTTTGTCAAACAACAAGGTAGCGATGTGGCTCTTCTTGGGCTCAGAGTGTTTGTTGTTTGGTGGTCTCATCAGCACGTACATGTTGTATCGCGGTCGTGTTTCAGAAGGTCCGCGCCCAGGAAACGTATTCGATATTCCATTCACCTCGGTGAGCAGTTTCATTCTGCTCATGAGTTCACTCACCATGGTGCTTGCAGTTTCCGCAGCGCAAAATCGTGATGACCGTGGAACCACCTTGTGGCTCACCATCACTGCACTTCTTGGTGCAACATTCGTTGGCGGTCAGGTGTACGAATTCACAGCGATGTACAACGAGGGCCTAGGTTTTACTACCAGCCTCTTTGGCTCAAGCTTTTACACACTCACCGGCTTCCACGGCGTTCACGTAACAGTCGGAATCATCATGCTCATGTCACTCGTGGGCATCATTAAGCGCAGCACCATTCCTGGCGATAAAGCAGAAGTTGTTGAACTCATTGGTTTGTATTGGCACTTTGTCGACGTGATCTGGATCATCATTTTCACGCTCGTGTATCTCATTCCGGCATAACTCGCACCCTCGAACGAAGGTTCCACTATGACAGCTGCAACAGAAACTCACACAGAACACGATCACTCACACGATGATCATGCGCAACACGGCATGAGCAATGCGGGTTACATTCGCATTGCCCTCATTTTGGCGGCCATGACTGCCCTTGAAGTTTCTACGTACTATGTCGACTTTGGGTCGCTCTTTTTACCAGTGCTGCTCATTTTGATGGTCGTAAAGTTTTTTATTGTTGTTTCCTACTTCATGCATTTGAAGTTCGATAACAAACTGTTTAGCTTCTGTTTTTACGCAGGACTGTTTCTGGCGGTCACGGTGTACGTCATCGCTCTTGCAACTTTCAAATTCTTTGCGGCATAACTAGTAAAGCCAAGGCGTCATGTTTGCCGAAGCCGCCAACCCACTACTGAGCCCCTGGCGATTCCAGGCGCACCCAGAAATTTGGCTGCTCATTGCTTTTCTCATTGGTGCTTATACGTATGCGGTCAAAGTAATTGGGCCGCAAGCTGCGGTGGGCGAGCCAGTACTGACACGTAAAAACTTGATGGCATTTATTGGCGCAATTGGGCTCTTGTGGTTTTCCACCGATTGGCCCATGCACGACATCAGTGAAGAATATTTGTACTCAGTGCACATGTTTCAACACATGGTTCTGGCCTATTTCGTTCCACCACTAGTACTTCTTGCAATACCGCAGTGGCTCTTTCGTGCAGTGATTGGTGAAGGCCAGGCGTATAAGTTTGTGCGGTTTCTCAGCAAACCAATAATTGCGGGTTTGCTTTTCAACGTCGTGGTCATGATCACCCATATTCCTGGCTTGGTGAATCGCAGTGCGGAAAGCAGCCCTCTGCATTACGCGATGCATATTTTGGTCGTCACCACAGCCCTATGTATGTGGTCGCCTATTTGCAGCCCAGCCAAAGAGTTCCACATTGGTTACGCCGGAAAAACCATCTATCTCTTCCTCATGTCGGTGGTGCCCACCGTGCCAGCAGCATGGCTGACCTTTGCTGAAGATTCGGTCTATAAGCACTACAACATCCCTATTCGCGTTTGGGGTTTGTCGGTGGAAACCGACCAGCAATTAGCTGGCGCGGTCATGAAAACGGGTGGCTCAATATTCTTGTGGGCCATCGTCATTTTCATCTTCTTCAAACGCCTGGCTAAAGGCTTCTACAAAGACCAGTCGTATTTGCCTGAAGAAGAAGCCCCGCTCACTTTCAGCGAGGTCGAAAAGGCTTTTTCCCAAAGTAAACCACCCCAGGAATAGGGGCGCTCGTGGCTTGATGCGTCACACCTTATATATGTATTAAGTACACTAGAAATGTATAGAGTACTTATATATGAGTATTCAGTACACAAAGCAGACTCAGCCCCGCCGTGTGGGGAAATCCCTTTTTACCGCCATCGCAATTTTCTTTGCCTCAATCATTGCTGTGGTGGGCGGCGCGAATGTGCAACCAGCGAATGCCGCTGCAATGACCGGCTTCACACAGGTGGCGACGGGCTCGCAATTCACCTGCGCCGTGAAAAGCGACGGAACGGTGTGGTGTTGGGGGTGGAACAATGTTGGCCAACTCGGCAACGGCACGACCACAAATGCAAGCCGTCCAGTTCAAGTGACGGGGCTAACGAACGCTACGCAAGTTGCTTCGGGAGATGTGTCGTCATGCGCATTAAAACTTGGTGGCACAGTTTGGTGTTGGGGCGGAGGGCGTCTTGGTAACGGCTCATCTGCCGGTTCAACCGTGCCAGTGCAGGTGAGTGAGCTCACCACCGCCACGCAAATTTCGGGTAAATTTAACCACTTTTGTGCCTTGAAATCAGATCAGAACGTGGTGTGTTGGGGTTGGAATGCTCTGAACATCATCGGAGACAGCACAGGGACTGATCGATTAGTACCAACTGCACCCAACCCGGCTCTGCCTATGGGAGCAGTGCAAGTGAGCGCCGGAGTATTTGGAACGAGTGTCTTGTTAACAAATGGAACGGTGCGGTCGTGGGGTGCAGGGAATAACGGTGCACTTGGTGATGGAAACACCACTTACTCAACGAGCACGAAAACTGCGCCACTTAACCTATCGACTGTTTCTAAAATCTCTGGGGGTCCTGGCTGGGGAAATCTTTGTGCAATAGAAACAACTGGCAGTGTTGTGAAATGTTGGGGCCTCAACAACAATGGTCAACTTGGCATTGGGGTAAGGGCGGAGTCGGGTGCCGACTACTGGCGTTTAACACCAGTAGTCGTGTCGGGGTTTACCTCAACAGTGACGGCAATTGATGTTGGTATATACACGCCGTGTGCAGTGTTAGCAGACACAACTTTGATGTGCTGGGGATACAACGGCGAGCAACAAGCCGGACTTTCAACGGCGTTCGTTCTTACGCCCACTGCAGTTCCTAATATGACTGGGGTTTTGCAAGTCTCTCCGGGGTATTACCACTCATGTGCAGTTCTCAGTGATACCACGGTGAAATGCTGGGGAAGAAATACGTACGGTGCACTCGGCAACAACACCACAACAAGCTCGGTAGCTGCGGTATCAGTGCAGGCTCCTCCGGTTACTTTAAGTACGCCAACTTCGGTTACTGCTACGGCTACGGCATCAACTGAAAAATCAATTGATGTGACGTGGGATGCCATTGCGAGTGCATCGTCATACTCAGTGAGAATTTATAACGCTGCTGGTTCGTCTGTATTGGCAACAAAGACGAACGTGACAGGAACATCAACAACGCTCACTACGGCAACATATGGCTCGTTTGCTAACAACACTGCTTACAAAATTACGGTGACTGCCATTGGCGATGCTGGTGTGAACTACAACAACTCCACTGAAAGCGCTCAAGTATCTGTCACCACCAATCCGCCGAACCTGGCAATCACCACTCCAACTAGTGGCTTGTCGGGAACAGCGAACAGTGCGTACTCACTCACCGTTGCAGGTTCTGGTGGTATTGCCCCTCTCACTTATGCACTCACAGGAACTTTGGTTGCGGGGCTCAGTTTCAACACCACCACCGGGGTCATTTCAGG
>CAIOHI010000174.1 GCA_903858075.1 uncultured Actinomycetes bacterium | reverse complement strand
GATGAGTTGCTGGTGATCCACACCGCCACTGTAGCCATTTACTTTGACATCAAACAATTAGAAGACGTACTATTCGCCATGGCATTCATTTTAGGCAACATCAATAACCGAGCAGTACTTATTCATGGCGACAACTACTTCGATATCGAGAGCGCAAGCAATGGAGCTGTTTCGAGCAACCCAATGCACGCCATTACACAACTCGCAGAACTCCACGCACTCTCGGCACAACTGAACACGTTGACTCCCACGGGCAATCTTGCTGGGGTCACAGTTGGGCCACCTATTCCGCAACCTAAAAATTGCTTCGCCGTCGGTCTTAACTACAAGAGCCACGCAGCAGAATCTGCAATGGAGCTACCAACGAACCCATTGGTGTTCACCAAATTCCCTTCGTGCCTTGTTGGCCCTACTGCAGATGTTGAACTGCGTTCTGATGCTGTCGACTACGAAGTAGAACTCGTTGTTGTCATCGGTACTGCAGGAAAAGACATTGACGCATCTGATGCATGGAGCCACGTTGCCGGAGTCACCATTGGTCAAGACATCTCTGACCGTATGGTGCAGTTTGCTGCGCAACCACCGCACTTCGATTTAGGCAAATCATTCGACACCTTTGGCCCCATTGGACCATTCATGTACTCCACCGATCATTTCTCAAACCTCGATGATTTCAACTTGGAAACGCGCATTAACGACGAAGTACGTCAAAGCGACACCACAAAGAATCTCATTTTCGATGTGCCATTCCTCATTCAATATCTCTCACACATCACCACGCTTTCCCCAGGCGACATCATTTTCACGGGTACACCCGATGGCGTTGGAGCTGCTCAAGGAAAGTTTCTCCGCGATGGCGATGTCATCACCACCACTATTAACGGAATCGGCACTATGCGAAATGTTTGTCGCCGCGTCAGCAACTTCACGAAGGGAAACTAGTTATGGCACTGAATGGTCTGCTTGATATTGAATTGGCGGTCAAGAACCCACAAGAGCTGAAAGATTTTTGGCTGAAGAACGGCCTCATTGCCGATGCTTCAGGTGCTCTTGGTACTGCCGATAGAAAAAAACAAATCAGCATTGTTGAAGATACATATCGACATTTGTCGGCAATGCATCTCAGTTGTGAAAACGAAAGCGACTTGGCTCTCATTTCCCGCAACCTCACCGACATGGGCGTGACGTCAGTAGTTCAAGGAACGACCCTCACCTGCACAGACCCTATTTTCGGACATCAGATTCTGATTGAAGTGGGCAAACCCACTCCACTCACCTCTCCCCCCGTTCGCACTCTCAATGGGCCAGGTAAACCACTCCGTGTTGGTGAACGAGCCGATGTATTGGGTGAATCATCACCCCGGCCACCACGTCGTTTAGGGCACGTGGTGCTCGGCACCCCACACTTTGAAAAAGCCACCGATTTCTACGTGAATGGTTTGGGCTTCAAGGTGTCTGACCAAGTACTCAATGGCTTTGCCACTTTCATGCGCGTTGAGACCGACCATCACAATCTTTTTATTCACCCTGGTTTCACTAGTCACATCAACCACTACGCATTAGAGGTTGACGACGTCGATGCCATTGGCAAAGCAGGAATGGCCGTTCTAGCCGACCGGCCCGATGCAAACGTGGTGGGCATTGGTCGCCACAACTTGGGTGCAAACATGTTCTGGTATCTCACCGACCCTTCCGGAAATATGTTTGAGTTCTTCT
>CAIOHI010000173.1 GCA_903858075.1 uncultured Actinomycetes bacterium | reverse complement strand
TCTCGCAACTGGAGTAACTGCAATTGCTGCCGGGGAAGCGCATTCGTGTGCGGTAGTGAGTGGTGCTGCACAGTGCTGGGGCCGCAACGACTTCGGCCAATTAGGTAACAGTTCAAATACAAACTCTTTAGTGCCAGTTGCAGTCACAGGGTTGACTTCAGGTGTTATTGATATTTCTGTCGGAAGTAATTTCTCGTGTGCGCTGCTCAGCGGTGGTGGCGTGCGGTGCTGGGGCAAAAATGAATTTGGACAGTTAGGCGATTCGTCCAATACAGATAGCACTTCGAGGGTAAATCCAAACGGTCTGCTTTCTGGTGTTGCTCAACTTGCAACAGGAAACGATCATGCGTGCGTGGTTCTCACAGCTGGTGGCGTGAAGTGCTGGGGACTCAATGCCACTGGGCAACTAGGAGATGGCTCAGCAATAGACAGGAATGCTCCAGTGACTGCCATGAGCGGTTTGTCGGGAATTACTGCGCTTGCATTGGGTGCCGACAATACGTTCGTAATTGCTAGCGCCGCTGTGCGCTGCGTGGGTTCCGATGGCATTGGAGGAGTGTGTAACGGGCTCGGGACCGACGCAACTGCGCATGTTGCAATTGCATCTCTTGCGTCGGGTTCAACAGCTATTAGTGCGGGGAACTTAGGTGCATGTGCCGTTGTGGGTGCGGCCGCTAAGTGTTGGGGAGCAAACGATTTTGGACAACTCGGGGCACATACCACGACGGCCAATGCCACTTCACCCCAATCTGTTGTAGGGCTCAGCACAGGGGTATCGAAAATAGTCAGTGCACGTTCAACAGGTGCTCACGTGTGCGCGCTCACAAGCACTGGTGGCGTGTATTGCTGGGGAAACAATACGTATGGGCAGTTAGGCAACGGAGAAAGTGCTGTTGTGCTGGCACCAACTGTGGTGAACACAGCGGAATTACCGAGCCTTCCAACGGGCCTCAACGTTGTTGCTGCAGGAACAACTCTGACGGTTTCGTGGACTTCGTCGGTGAGTGGTGGTGCGGAAGTGATGCTGTACAACCTTGCGGGCACTGCAGGCAGTTGCACCACTCTTGGAACTACTTCGTGTGTATTGAGTGGACTCGTGCTGTCAACTAGTTACAACATCACCATCACATCTGAAACGGTTCTGGGCGTTTCCGTTGCGGCAACAACGAGTGCAACAACTACAGGTGTACCAGGAAGGCCAACCGGGGTGATTGCTAGTAATGGCAACACCACGGTTGGTGTGTCGTGGATCGCTCCTGTAGGCAATGGGGGCTCGGCATTATTGGGCTACCACGTGTATTTGAATGGGGTTGAGGGCTGCTCAACATTGGTGGGCGATGCGCAACCTTTGCAATGTGCGGTGGGGTCGCTTACTAATGGCTCAACATATGCCGTCACGGTGAAAGCGGAAAACATCAACGGCCTCAGTATCGCTTCAGACGCCGCATCGGCAACCCCAGACACCACGACCACAACGTCGACCACAACGTCAACAACAACATCTACGTCAACCACTTCCACGACATCGTCTACTTCCACAACAAGCACGACTCTGGTAGCCACCCAAACAACATCGTCATCATCCAGTTCGAGCACAACTTCATCGTCCAGCTCAACGTCAACCTCAACTTCGACCTCGACATCAAGCACAACATCTACAACAGCGGTGGTGAAGGCGATTACAACAACAACTATCGCCGCAGGTGCTATTGCTCCAAAGATGGTTGCATCGCTGAAGGCATTTCGGTTGCTGTCTGATTCGGATGCTAAACGTCAAAGCGTGTTCAGCATTACGCCGGGGGTGTGTGTTGCAGGTGGCCATTATGTGGTCACTGTGGATGTTGGCTCTTGTGTCGTGCAGGTGAAATGGTCTAGCGGGGCGGTGGCACGCACGTGGAAAACGTCGGTCCGTACCGTTTCAATGGCGTCTCGTATTTATGAACTGGGAATCAGTGTTGAAGTGCTGAGTCCAGTATTTTTCCGGCACATGTCGAGCGTGCCGATGGGGTATGTGACTCCGCTTGCAATAGCGGCGAAGAGCGCAAAGAATGTTTTTGTGGTGGGGCACTCGTCGTTATTTGCAAGTGAGGTGTTGTCGAAACCAAATATTGCGTTGCGAAGAGCTATGGCCGTGAAACAAGCATTTGTGGCAAAGCGGGTGAGGTCTGTGATCGTGGCCGTCAGCGTGGGGTATGGGTCACCAGTGTCGTTCGAAATCGCCGAATCGGCGCAGGCGGCAAACAGGCGAGTATTGGTGTACCTGTTCTCTTAAAGACACGAGCGTTTCCGAAGCAGTGCGGCGACGTGGCACTATGGGGGCATGGGTTCGCAGCCAGTTACCTCCATTCCTGTCATTGATGTCTCGGCGTTTGCCACGGGGAAAGCGTTGCCGTCGCCTGAAGCGCGCGAGGTGTCTAGTGTCATCGACCAAACGTGTCGTGAGCTCGGCTTCTTGTTGGTGAAGGGTCACGGCGTTCAAGCGCAGACGAAAGAAAACCTGCTCAATAAGATGCGTGAGTTTTTTGCGTTGCCTACCGAAGAGAAAAACAAAATTGCCATCGGCAAGAGTGCATATCATCGCGGATACATCGGTATTGGCGACGAGAACCTTGAAGGTGCGTTAGCCGATACCGAGTTGGAAGCAAGCTATGGCATTGGCGACCTGAAAGAGGGCATCGACTCAGGCCTAGAGCAAGGGCCCGATCACTTTGAAGTGGTGAACGGAACACCATTGCATGGTCCGAATCAGTTGCCGTCACTTCCGGGGTTTCGCGAAGCGTGGCAGGCATATTTCGATGAGGGCTACGAGGCGGTTCGTCGTTTGCAACGTGGTGTTGCATTGGCTCTGGAACTCGACCCAAACTTTTTTGAAGATCAGCCCGGTGAGCCAATGCTGCACTTGCGCATGTTGCATTACCCGCCATCGTTCAAAGTGCCAGTAGCGCCGGGGCGCTTTGGTTGTGGTGCACACACCGATTACGGAAGCATCACCGTGTTGTCTGACGATGGTGTGGGTGGCTTGCAAGTGCGTCGGCGTGATGGCGAATGGATTGATGTGGTTGTGCCCGAGGGGCATCTTGTTGTGAACCTTGGCGACTTGTTGGCCATTTGGACCAACGACAGGTATGTGTCGAACCCGCATCGAGTCATTAACCCACCTGATGTTGACCGCTATTCCATTCCGCTATTTGTAACTCCTCCGTTTCATCTATCAATTGAGGCGTTGCCTACCTGTGTTGAGCCAGGCGAAACCGCAAGGCATGAACCAATGGTTTCTGGGCCGTACTTGCTCAGCAGGTTCGACGGCACACATAACTACCGCAACCCCTTGCTGATGGAAGGTGAGTAACAATGCCAAGCGCTCTCATTAATGGAACAACTATTTACTACGAAGACACGGGTAGCAATTTGCCTGCCGTCATTTTGAGTCACGGGTTCTTAATGGACCACGAGATGTTTGCGCCGCAGGTAGCTGCTTTGAAATCTACTCATCGTGTTGTCACGTGGGATGAGCGTGGCTTTGGCGGCACTATTGCCACCGATGAGTTCACGTATTGGGATTCCGCAAAAGATGTCATTGGCCTCATGGAC